>JAFTSW010000057.1 GCA_017467085.1 Clostridia bacterium
AGCGGATGATATTCTTATAATGCTCGCAGAACAGGGTCTCGGAGGTGGGGCGCACGCACAGACGCTCGGTCAGGCGCTCGCTGCCGCCCATAGTCACCCAGGCAACCTCGGGGGCAAAGCCCTCCACGTGGTCCTTCTCCTTGTTCAGCAGAGATTCGGGAATGAACATAGGCATATACACGTTCTCGTGTCCCGTTTCCTTGAATCTGCCGTCAAGAATTTTCTGAATGTTCTCCCAGATGGCGTAGCCGTAGGGACGGATAATCATACAGCCCTTGACGCTGGAATAGTCAATCAGGTCTGCCTTTTTTACGATGTCAGTATACCACTTGGCGAAATCCTCGTCCATAGAGGTAATCTGTTCCACTGCTTTTTTCTCGTTAGCCATATTGAACCTTTCTGTTTGCTTTGAGCCGCAAATGGGGCGTAGGTATTTTATAACTATAATATTATAGCACCGAGAGGCGCTTTTTGTCAAGGTTATGTGGAAATATTCCCTTTTTCCGTTTGGCTGAAGGCAAAGTCGCCGTAACCGCGCCTGGCGTCTGCCCGGGCAAGGGCAGTGGAAAGGCATCTCTTCTCGCCCTTGGCGTCAAAAAGCCCTATCTCCCAGCCCCGTCGGCAAAGGTGACGGAAATCCGTCCGCTCCGACCCGTTTGACAAAAGGCGCAGAATGCGTCCCTTGCCAAGAATACGGTATATCCCGTCGGTGGGAGCGGTGGGGGAGGGCGGCGTCTGGCAAAGAATAAAACGGAAAAGCAAAAACTCCGCAGGGCTTCTGTCCGCCGCCGTGGCGAAAAAGGGAAGGGCGGAAAGGTCGTTCGCAGGCTTGCCCACCAAAAAGCGGCCGTCCCTTTCCCATATGGGGAAGGTGAAAATGCCGAAGCCCTCCCTCTTCAGCCTGTCGCAAAGGGGGAGAAGTGCCTCGGGGAGGTCGGCGGTGCGGAAATAGGCAGGGACGCCGTTTTGGTATAAGGGCGTCCGTCCGTAGCAGAAAAGCCCCTCGCTCTCTCCGTCCACGCAGGCGACAAGGCGTCCGCTTGGCAGTCCCTCGCCCTCCTCGTAGGGAAGCACGGGCGGCGTACCGCAGGGAAGAATGAAGTGAGGGGAAAGCGCCTCCTCCTGCTCTGAAAGAAAAGCGGCGCAGGCAGGGGTGCCCGGTAAAAGCAGCACCCGCTTTCCCAGTGCCTCGCCCTCCTCCTCTAAAATCCGCAGAGCCAGCGCAGGCAGGGAGAGCTTAAAAAAGGGAAGCGCCCGTCCGCGAACAAAGCGGGAACGGAAAAACAAGTCGGGCAGAGTATTGTCCAAAACGGTTGGCTGTATGCCAAACTCGGTATAAAAGCTGCGGCAAGCGGCATAGCTGCCCTCGCTTGCCCCCAGGATTAAAACGGCAACGTCCTTTTCCATCGGAGGGTCCTTTCTCGTTGTGTGATAGGGGATTACCAGGAAAAGCTGACGGGGGTTCCCATTTCCTCTAATCCTGCAAAGTCACGCTGGCGCAAAACCTCGTATACCGCAATCGCGGCGGAATTGGAGAGGTTGAGGCTCCTTAAATTGGGGAGCATGGGAATACGCACCGTCGTGTCGGGGTGCTGCTGTAAAAGAGGCTCGGGAAGCCCGCGAGTCTCTCTGCCAAACATCAGAAACACCTGCTTCGGATAGCTCACCTCGGTGTAGGCACGGGGCGCCTTGGTGCTGAAATAGTAAATGGCATCCTCCCCGTGAAGACGGAAAAATTCTTCCTCGTTTTCGTAGTAGGTAATGTCCAGCAAATCCCAATAGTCAAGCCCTGCTCTTTTGAGCTTCTTATCGTCAATCTCAAAGCCCAAGGGCTTAATCAGATGCAAGGCGGCGCCCGTAGCGGCGCAGGTACGGGCAATATTGCCCGTGTTTTGCGGAATTTCGGGACAGTGCAGAACGATATTGATGTCTTTCATATGGGTACCCCTTCGGGCTTCCTTTCCAATTTTTCGGGAATAAAAACGGCAAAGGAGAAGAATACCTCTCCTTTGCCAAATGACTTACGCCTCCAACAGCTTCTCGGCGGCAGCCAAGCGAACGGCAACCGTCAGAACCTGCATTGCCTCCGTCAAATCCTCTACCGTGGGGTAGGAGGGAGCAAGGCGAAGGTTTTTGTCCTCGGGGTCCTTGCCGTAGGGGAAGGTGGCGCCTGCCTTGGTCAGAACAACGCCTGCACCCTGGCAAAGCTCGTATACGCGCTTGGCACACCCGGGCAACACGTCCAGCGAAACGAAATAGCCGCCGCGGGGCTTGGTCCAGGTGGCGATGCCCGTATCTGCCAAATCCCTTTCTAGGGTGTCAAGCACCACCGAGAAGCGGCGGCGCAGAATGGCGGCGTGCTGCTTCATCAGGCTGTATACGTCGTTCTTGTTGGTGAAGAATTCCAGATGACGGAGCTGGTTGAGCTTGTCATGTCCGATGGTCTGCGCGTTCCAGATAGGCGTAATCTGCGCAAGGTTTCTCTGGCTCATTGCCATAATGGCAACGCCCGAGCCGGGAAAGGTAATCTTGGAGGAGGAGGTAAAGAGCATCACGCGGTCCTCGTTCCCGACAGCGTATGCCTCGGGGAAAATGTTGAGCAGCGTGTCGCTTTCGTCCTCGTAGAGGTCGTGAATCATGTAGGCGTTGTCCCAATAAATGCGGAAATCGGGGGCGGCGGTCTGCATTCTTACCAGACGCCGTACCACCTCATCCGAATAGGTCACGCCCGTGGGGTTGGAGTACTTGGGAACGCACCAGATGCCCTTGATGGAGGCATCCTCCTTCACTAAGCTCTCCACTAAGTCCATATCGGGACCGTCCTCGCACATAGGCACGGGAATCATCTCAATGCCCAAGGATTCGCAAATGGCAAAATGGCGGTCATACCCGGGCGAGGGGCAAAGGAAGGTCACCTTTTCCTCGCGGCACCAGGGACGGGGCGAGCCCACCACACCGTAGAGCATCGCTCTTGCCACGGAGTCATACATCAGGTTCAGGCTGGAGTTTCCTCCCACCACTATCTGCTCGGCGGGAATGTCGGTCAGCTCGCTCCAGAAGCGGCGCATTTCGGGAATGCCAAGCCCCAGTCCGTAGTTGCGGCAGTCAAAGCCCGACTCGGTCTGGCAGTCCTCGGCGCGCACACGGGAGTGGCGGAGCATCGGCATAGAAAGGTCTAACTGCTCAGCGCAGGGCTTTCCACGGGATAAATCCAGCTGTAAGCCCTTGGCGACAATGGCATCGTATTCCTTTTTCAGTTCTTGGTAAACGGATTGCAACGCTTCCTTGGTTGCGGATTGGTACTGCATAAAAAATTGTAGCCGACGGAGGGTCGGCTCCCTTTCGTTTTATATTCGTTTTTGCAACTTTTCAAAGTGAAAATTTCACTTTTAGTAACATTGTATTCCATTATATAACGAAATGCAAACAAAATCAAGGGGTTTATTATATTTTTTTCAAAATATTTGCAAAACGCCGCCGAAAGAAAATGCAATTTCCCCGTCCAAAAACTGCAAAAGCCCAAAAATAAAAAACACTTGACGGGAAAGCGGCGGTGTGCTATACTAAATACGTCCCGAAAAGGGCAAAATACAAAAAGAAAGGAACGGTAAAAATGGATTTTGCAGACAGTAAACGCGGCGACGATGGCCCGAGTCGAATACGGCGTGCATTTTTGCCGTTTTTGACGGATAGGGTGTAAGCCACCGCTTGCACCGAAGGGCGTCCTCGCCCTGTTTACCTCTTGCTTATATGCGTTAAAGGAGGTAATGACGATGACAGAAGAAAAAAACGAATGGAAGGAAACGGAAGAGGATATTCTTTCGGCTGACGAGGCGCTTTCTCTCTTGGAGGAAAAGCGGTACGCCGCCTTGCGCGCGCGGATTGCCGACCTGCCTGCCGCCGATATCGGCATTCTCTTTTCCGAAATCCCCACAGAGTATCACCGCGTATTCTACCGCCTGCTTCCCAAGGAGTATGCGGCGGAAATCTTTGTAGAAATGGATAACGAGGCGCAGGAGAGCCTTATTTCCTCCTTCTCCGACGGAGAGCTGCAGGAAATGCTGAGCGAGCTTTTTTACGATGATACGGTCGATATCATCGAGGAAATGCCTGCGGGCGTGGCGGCGCGTATCCTCAAAAACTCCTCCCCCGAGGCGCGTCGGGCAATCAACCAGCTTTTGCGGTATCCCAGCGATAGCGCAGGCAGTATTATGACCACCGAGGTGGTGGCGTTGCGCCGCGATATGACGGTGGACCAGGCGTTCCGCATCATTCGTCAGGTCGCCATTGATAAGGAAACGATTTATACCTGCTACGTAACGGACGAGGCGCGGCATCTCATCGGCGTGGTGTCGGCGAAAACCCTTCTGATTTCTCCCTTGGACGCCGTCCTTGGGGACATTATGGAGGATAGAGTTATTTTCGTCAACACCCTGACCGACAGAGAGGAAGCCGCCCGTAAGCTCCATAAGTATGACCTGTTGGCTCTGCCCGTGGTGGATACCGAGGAGCGCTTGATTGGTATTATCACGGTTGACGATGCTATTGACGTTATCAGCGAGGAGCAGGAGGCAGACTTCTCTATGATGGCTGCTATCACGCCCGATGAAACCCCTTATAGCAGAGCGTCGGTTTTCAGCATCTGGAAGAGCCGTATTCCCTGGCTCTTGATTTTGACCCTCACCGCCACCTTCACGGGTATGATTATCTCGGGCTTTGAAAGCGCCTTGGCAACCTGTGTGGCGCTGACTGCCTTTATCCCTATGCTGATGGGAACGGGCGGTAATGCGGGAAGCCAGGCGTCTACCACCGTCATTCGCGGGCTTTCCCTGGGCGAGATTGAAACGGGGGACGTTTTGCGTGTGCTGTGGAAGGAGCTGCGGGTGTCCCTGCTTTGCGCCGTGTCCCTGGCGATTGTTACCTTCGGCAAGGTGATGCTGATAGACAACCTGCTTTTGCAAAACCCCGAGGTGACCTTGACGGTTGCCGTTGTCGTGGCAGTCACCCTGGCGCTGACCGTGGTGTGCGCCAAGCTGCTCGGCTGCTCTTTGCCTCTTTTGGCAAAAAAGGTGGGGCTTGACCCTGCCGTAATGGCAAACCCCTTTATCACCACCGTGGTGGATACGGTGTCCCTGCTTTTGTACTTCTTGATTGCGGGAAGTCTCCTTGGCATCTGACGGCAATTGAAAGCAATAAAATTTTTCTGCAAGGAGAGGACAATGATATGGCAAATGCAAATTACAGATTAGATATCCGAAAGGGTGTCCTTTTGTCCTGCGACGTCATAGACACAAAAAACGGCAAGGTAGTCACCGTTCCCGACGGTGTCACCGCCATCGGCGAGCGCGCCTTCTGGTATTGCATCGAGATACACGGCATCGTTCTTCCCGATAGCGTAAAGCGCATTGGAAAGGAAGCCTTCGGTCTTTGCCGTGGCTTGCGGTGGATAAAGCTGCCGCCTGCTGTGGACGAGGACTTTGCCTCTGACGTCTTTTGCGGCTGTGATTTTTTGGAGGAGGTTGAATATCCCGAGGGCGTGAAGGGCGCAGGCTCGTTTGGCGGCTATGACGGCTATCCCTTTAACCTCAAGCGAATCATCCTGCCCCGAAGCCTGGAATACTTTTCGTATAGAGAAGAGGTAGGGCTGCATCCCTATGCCGTCATCGTCTATAAGGGAACGATAAAGAAATGGGAAGGCATCGTATCCAAGTATTCTAAGCACACTTGTCCCGTTATCTGCACGGAATTAGACGGGACCGAGGAAAAAACGCCCCTTGAGCGATTTATCATAGAAGACGGCGTTTTGGAAGGCTTTAAGAAAAAGTATTCCCGCCGTAACCGCAAGGACGGCGAGGACTCAACGGTTTGGGTTCCCGACGGCATAAAAACCGTTGCGGGCTTCGGCCCGATGAACATTGGCATTTACCGCATTATCCTCTCCGAAGGGGTAAGCAGCGTGAAAAAGAACGCTTTTAGCCACCTTGATAACCTGGAGGAGCTTTTCCTACCGGGCACGCTGACTGAAATAGAAGAAGACCCGACGTGGCTCTGCCCGAGACTGCGGCAGGTCACCTATAACGGAACGAAGGAAATGTGGAGGAAGCTTGACGAGGCAACAAACCCCTTCCCCCTCTCCGTCAAAATCATCTGCACCGACGGCGAATACGAAAGAACCGCCAAATAAAAAGCACCGTAATGGCAAATACGGCGCCTCTAAAAAGGGCGAAGAATGGTACCATTCTTCGCCCTTTTTAATTTATTTCATTGCGTGCGCTTTCAGCGCAACGCCCTTAGCTTTCCCAGTTGTGGTAGACGTTGGTAACGTCATCGTTGTCATCCAGCAAATCCAAGAGCTTCTCCATGCTCTCCGCCGTTTCATCGTCAAGAGAAACGTAGGAGGAGGGAACCTTGCTTTGCTCGGATTGGGTAACAGGGAAGCCCTTGGCGCGCAAAGCCTCGGTTACAGCCTCCAGGTCATCGGGCTCGGTATAAATTTCGTAAATACCGTCCTCGCCCTTGAAGTCGGCAGCACCTGCCTCTAAGGCGGCCTCCATCAGATCGTCCTCGTTGATTTCCTCGTCCTCATCCTCTACGGTGATAAGACCCATATCCTGGAACATAAAGCCTACGCAACCCACAACACCCAGGTTGCCGCCGCACTTGTCAAAGTAATGGCGCACGTCGCCTGCGGTACGGTTGCGGGAGTCGGTGGCGGTTTCCACGATAACGGCAACACCGCCGGGGCCGTAGCCCTCGTAGGTGATTTCCTCGTACACCACGTCCGTGTCCTTGTATTTCTTAATGGCGCGCTCAATGTTATCGTTGGGCACGTTCAGCGCCTTTGCCTTGCTGATAAGGTCACGCAGCTTGCTGTTGGAAACGGGGTTGGGACCGCCTGCGCGAATGGCAACCGCCATCTCCTTGCCGATTTTGGTAAAGACCTTGGCTCTGGCGGCGTCCGTCTTGCCCTTCTTTCTCTTGATATTATTCCATTTGATATGTCCTGACATAAGAAAAATCCTTCCTTCTATCTATTAAATCTATCTATTAAATCTTGTTGGGGGTAGGCATACAAATCAGATGGAGCGCCGTACCAAGCACGGTCTTGACCGCCTGGGTCAGAGCCAATCTGTTTTCCTTGACGGCTTCATCCTCTGCCGAGAGAATCTGGCAATCGTGGTAGAAGCGGTTAAAGGCGGCGCAAAGCTCCAAAATGTAACGGGTGACAACCGAGGGCTCGCTCTCCGACAGGGCGCCCTGAATCTTTTCGGGGAAGAGCGCCAGGACCCTTGCCAGGGCAACCTCCTCCTCGGTGGCGCTTTCCATATGGCAGCGGTAAGCCCCTGCCCCTGCCTTCTCCAAGAGAGAGGAGCAACGGGCGTAGGTATACTGGGCGTAGGGGCCCGTGTTGCCGTCAAAGGAAAGAGCGTCCTCCAGCATAAAGTTGATGTCGCGCATACGGTTGTTGGAGAGGTAGTAGAAGACGATAGCGCCAACGCCCACCTCCTCTGCCGTCTTTTCGTCAGCGGCGGCGGCAGAGTGCTTCTCCTCCATTACGCCCTTGACCTTTTCAATGGCTTGGGCAAACAGGTCCTTCAGGAGAATCACGTTGCCCGTTCTGGTGGCAAGCTTTTCGCCGTTGATGCTGACCGTGCCGTAGGGCACGTGAAGCAGCTTATCGTAAAAATCGTAGCCCATCAGCTCCACAACCTTGAACCATTGGGCAAAGTGCAGACACTGTCCCGCGGAGGTTACGTAAATGCACTTGTCAAAATCGTAGGTTTCCTTGCGGTATACCGCCGCGGCAATGTCACGGGTGGGGTAGAGGGTGGAGCCGTCCCGCTTGAGAATCAGACAGGGAGGCATATTCCATTCCTCCAGATTGACAACGGAAGCCCCGTCGTCAATGGTCAAAAGACCCATATCCTTCATTTTCTGGATTTGGGGCGGCATCAGGTCGGTATAGAAGCTTTCGCCGTTGTAGCTGTCAAATTCAATGTTCAGCATACGGTAGGTCTTCTGGTATTCACGTAAAGAAATGTTTACAAACCAACGCCAAAGCGCCAGGTTTTCCTCATCGTGCGCCTCCAGCTTGGCAAATTCGGCGCGGGCGGCATCGTTTAGCGCAGGGTCCTTCTCCGCCTCCTCGTGAAACTTGACGTACAGACGCACCAGCTCGTCAATCTCCTTTTCCTCAACCTCCTCACGGGAGCCCCAGGTGCGGTATGCCACCATCAGCTTGCCAAACTGGGTGCCCCAGTCGCCAAGGTGGTTGATGCCAATGCACTTGTAGCCCACGAACTCGTGAAGCAGGCGCAGGGAATGCCCGATAACCGTGGTGCCTAAATGCCCGATATGGAAGGGCTTTGCCACGTTGGGAGAGGAGTAGTCAAGCACCACCGTTTTGCCCTTGCCCTCGTCGGTGGCGCCGTAGCGGGCGCCCTCGTCCAGAACTGTGTTCACGATACGGGAGGCAAAGGTGGCGGCGTTCATTTTGAAGTTAAGATAGCCGTTCAGCGCCGAAACCTCGGAAAAGGCATCGGATTGAATGGCGTTTGCCAAATCCTCCGCAATCTTCACGGGAGGACGGCGCAGGGTGCGGCTCAGCTTGAAGCAGGGAAGCGCCAGGTCGCCCATTTTGGTGTCGGGGGGATATTCCAGCATCTCAAAGACCTCCTGCGCCGACAGGGTAGCAGGGGCAAACAGAGAGGAAACGGCGGCGCTGATGGCGTCAGCCGCCTGCATTTTTAATTTTTGCATCAGAAAAAACCTTCTTTCATTATCTCGTTATAGGGAGTCCACCATCGGCACGAAGGTGCCAAGGGGCTTTTCCTTCGACACCGTCAGTCGGGTGGGAACCAGGGGCACTAAGGACAGCTCGTAAGCCAAGGCAACCTCGGCGTTGCCAACGGCGTAAATATCGCCGTCATACTCCACCGCCGTCACCTCGCCAATGTCCGTCCCCTCGTCAAGCCAGGTGGACAGCTTTTGCACCTTCGCCATATCCACGCCGTCGTCGCTGTATAAGAAGCGGCGGGGGCATATGTAGGCGTAGCGACGGGAGGTGTCCTCCTGCCAGTCGGCAAAGCAGGACAGAATGCAGTCTGCCACGTCCTCGGGAGAGGCGTAGGTGGAATCAATCACCAAGGAGTAATTCTCCAGATTTTTGCACAGCACGCCGTATTTTTCAAAATACCGCTTGCTCTCGCTTGCCTTGCGCGCCTTGATGTTGGCAGCGCATTCCTCCACGGTGGTGGCGCGCTCCTCGCTGCGCTTGGCGCGCAGAATCCGCTTGGCAGACTCGGCAAGCTCGGTGGTCATATATACCTTGAAGGTACCCTTGACGAAGTGCCACGCCATACGGGAGTCAATGACCATTGCCTTGTCCTCGTCCGAGAGGGCAACCAATCCATCGTCAATGTACTTATCGAATTCGGGATGAGATTCCATATATTGGTTCATTTCTATCACAGACATTCCGCGCTCAGTGGCGAATTTTCTGCATATCACACCCGTGGAGTAAAACTCCGCTCCCAGGCGCTCAATCAAAATCGCCGCAACGGTGCTTTTGCCGCTGCCCAAATCGCCTGCCAAAGAAATCTTGTTTGCCTTCATACGTCCTCCCTTACAGTCTACCTATATAACTAAATATCTTTTTAACTTTTATATTTTACCGCAAAAAAACCGTTCTGTCAACACCGAAGGGCAGTTTTTTTTCAAAAAACAGCGTAAAAAGCAAATTTTTTGAAAAAAAGGAAAAAAGCTATGGACAAAAGCGAAGAAAAAAGGTATGATAAGGATGTACAATATTTTTCTTTTCGGAAAGGATAAACGAGTATGCGTTTTTTTGATAAGGATTTGCTTTTGTATCAAGAGGCATCTAAGGAAATTTATGAGAGCGTCAAGGCGCTTCCCATCGTGGACTACCATTGTCACCTGAATCAGAAGCTTATCGCCGAGGACGCCCGCTTTACCGATATCGGCGAGCTGTGGCTGGGCGGTGACCATTACAAGTGGCGTGCGATGCGTGCCTGCGGCGTGGATGAAAAATACATCACGGGGGACGCCGATTATTATGAAAAGTTCCTCCATTACGCCGCCATTATGCCCTCCCTGGCAGGCAACCCCCTCTATTATTGGACCCATATGGAGCTGGTGCAAATCTTTGATATTCACGAGCCCTTGAACGCTGAAACGGCGCCCGACATCTATAAAAGAGCCAACAAGGTCTTAGAGGGGCTTTCCGTCCGCGGACTGCTTCGCCGCTTCGGTGTTTCCTATATCGCCACCACGGATGACCCCATCGACAGCCTGTCCGACCACGGCGTGTACGACGGCATCACCGTTTGCCCCACCTTCCGCCCCGATAAGCTCTATACGCTGGACGAGGGCTATCTTGCCGCTCTTGCCAAGGCGGCAGGAGTAGAAACCGACACCCTGGAGGGATTGAAAAAGGCAATCTCCCTCCGCTTGGATTATTTCCAGAGCAAGGGCTGTCGCATCTCCGACCACGGCTTTGGCGCCTTCCCCAAGCACTACGCAACGGAAGAGGAGGCAGGGGCGCTCTATGCCCGTCGCGCCACCCTTTCCGCCGAGGAAAAGGACGCCTTCTTTGGTTGGCTGCTGCTGTTCCTGACAGGGGAGTACGCCCGTCGCGGCATCATCATGCAGCTGCACTTTGCCGTTGTGAGAAACAATAACCCCGCTATGTTTGCCCGTGTGGGCGTGGATAGCGGCTTTGACCTGCCTGCCGATGCCCCTGTGCTTGCGGACGTTATCGGCTTTTTGGCAAAAACGGCAGACGAGGACAGACCCGAAACGGTGCTGTACACCCTCAACGATAGCAACCTCTCCGACCTTGCCGCCGCCACGGGTGCCTTCCGTCACGTGCGTATGGGCGCCGCCTGGTGGTTCAACGATACGGTAGAGGGCATTCGCCGCAACCTGAAGGCGGTGGGCGAATACTCCGTTCTCGGTACCTCCTTCGGTATGCTGACGGATAGCCGCTCCTTCGCCTCCTACGTGCGCTTTGACTTCTTCCGCCGCCTGCTTGCCGAGCATCTGGGGGCGCTTGTGGAGCGGGGCGAGTACGATATGAGCGCCGCTATTCATCTTGCCAAGCGGGTTTGCTACGGCAATATCCAAGAGGCGTTAGGGCTGTAATAGAGCTCTCCCAAAAAACAGGAAAGAACGGTTATATATATGAAAATCGGAATTATCGCCGCTATGGAGGTGGAGGCTGCCCTTTTGAAGGCGCACCTTGCCGACGGAAAAACGGAGGAGGTCAGCGGCATCCTCTTTACCCGTGGGAAATGGAATAAAACGGAGGTCATTCTCGCCGTTTGCAGTGAGGGCAAGGTTAACGCCGCTTTGTGCGCCGAGGCAATGATTTTGCGCTATGCGCCCTCCGCTATTATCAATACGGGCGTGGCAGGGGGACTTTCTCCCACTCTGCACGTGCCCGACGTTGCCGTGGCAACCGCCGTTGCCCAGCACGATATGGATATGTCCCCTTTAGGCTATCAGAAGGGGGACGTGCTTATTCACGATAAGGTGCATTCTCTCTTTGAGGTGGATAAGGCGCTGATGATGCGGCTTTTTGAAGCCGCCGAGGCAGAGGGAAGCCACGTGGAGGCAGGGGTTATTGTGTCGGGTGACGCTTTTATTGCCGACCCCCTCAAAAAGGAGGAGCTGAAGCGCCGCTACAACGCCGTTGCCTGTGAAATGGAGGGCGGCGCCATCGGACACACCTGCTACGTCAACGGTGTGCCCTTCGCCGTCCTGCGTGCCATCTCCGACACGGCGGACGATGGCACGGCATACGAGCCTGCCCGCGCCGCCGCCATCTCCGAGCGCATTCTGGCAAGAGCCTTGGAGTCCCTGTAAATCTTCAAAGAAAATTCTCGTTTCTTGCCTTTCTTGACCCAAAACAAGGCGGGCTGTCCCTACGTGACAGCCCGCTTTTCCTTTAGAAGGGCAAGCCCCGAAAAAAGGGGACTTGACTTTCCTTGCTTTATATGGTATACTAAACAAATCTTATATAAGCCCGTCTTATATACTAATGAGAAAAAATGCAAATGCTCTGTATGCGGAGGAATGCGCTATGAAGGAAGCCTTGTATACAACCCTGTGCTGTACGGTGGAGGACATTTCCTTCGTGGGCGTCTTAGACCAAGGCTTCTTTTACCACGAAAGAGGGGCGGTAGAGGCGCACCGCCATACGCAGCCGGAGCTTCACGTTGCCATTCTCGGCACCTACCGTCTGGAAAGCGTGTCGGGCGAGGTGACGCTGGATATGAAAAAGGGCGACGTTGCCTTGGTGCCAAGCGGCTTTTGGCATACCACGGCAGTAGACGAGGGCGTCGCCGAGGAGTACACGTTGCGCTTGGAGCTTTCCCCTGTCCGAACGGCGGAGGCCAAACGCTCTCTTTTTTCTGCATTGTCGCAAAAGCTGACGAAAACGGAAGAGGGCTTTTTATCTCTTTGTCTGCCTGAGGCGCTTCCCCTGCTTTCCCGTATGCAGGCGGCGTTGGAGGCACACGGCGTGGGAGGTCGGGCAGAGGCAGAGGCGTGCTTCCGCTTGCTCTCGGTGTCCCTTTTGCGTGGGCTGTTGGCGGATGCCGATGCCCTTGAGGAGGATGCCCGTGACGATGCTATTGACCGCAAGGAGAGCTTGGAGAAAATTCTGCAACGGGAATATGCCAATCCCGACTTTTCCTTGACGGAGCTTGCTGACCTGCTTGGCTTCAGCGTGCGGCAGGTCAATCGCCTCTTTCAGCTGTTCTACGGGCAAAGCTTTCGGGAGGCTTTGTCGGAAATCCGCCTGTACAATGCCCAGCGCCTGTTGCTTCGCACCGCCCTTCCTATGGCAGAGGTGGCGTGCCGCGTGGGTTATCGGGAGCCATCGGGCTTTTATATTGCGTTTCGCAAGCGCTTTGGCTGCTCGCCAAGGCAATACCGTCTGCAAAACGGCATAGAATAAGGGAGAATACCATTGATTACAGTCAGCAATTTAAGCTTTCATTTTGGCGGTCAGCTGCTTTTTAAGGATGTGGATTTACAATTCACGGGCGGCAACTGCTATGGCATTATCGGCGCCAACGGCGCAGGAAAAACCACCTTTTTGAAGCTGCTCTGCGGCGAGCTTGAGCCCTCAACGGGCGCCGTTTCCATTCTGCCCGGTGCCCGTCTTTCGGTGCTGCGGCAGGACCACTTCGCCTTTGACGGCGAAACCGTCCTCGATACCATTCTGGCGGGCAACGAACGCCTCTTTTCCATTATGAAGGAGAAGGACGCCCTTTACGCCAAGGAGGACTTTACCGAGGAGGACGGGCTCCGTGCCTCCGTCTTGGAGGCGGACTTCGCCGAGATGAACGGCTGGGAGGCAGAGTCGGACGCCGCTAAGCTCTTGGAGGGCTTGGGGCTGTCGGACAGTATGCTGTACGATTTAATGGGAACGCTGAAGGAAGCGGAGAAAATCAAGGTACTGCTTGCCCGTGCCCTGTTCGGCAACCCCGATATTATCCTCTTGGACGAGCCCACCAACGGCTTGGATATTGACGCCGTTTTGTGGCTGGAGGACTTTTTGGCAGACTATTTCGGTACTGTTCTCGTGGTGTCCCATGACAGACACTTTCTCAACGATGTTTGCACCAACATTGTGGATATTGACTACGGTGCCATTAAAATGTACGTAGGCAACTACGAGTTCTGGTACGAGTCCAGTCAGCTGGTGCAGAGAATGCTCAAGCAGCAGAACAAGAGAAATGAGGAGAAAATCAAGGAGCTGCAAAGCTTTATTGCCCGTTTCTCCGCCAACAAATCCAAATCCCGTCAAGCCACCTCCCGCCGCAAGCTCTTGGAGAAAATTACGGTGGAGGAAATGCCCGCCTCCTCCCGTCGCTATCCCTTTATCGGCTTCGATATGGACAGAGAAGCAGGGAAGGATATTTTACGGGTTGACGGACTTGGCAAGGAGGGACTCTTCAAGAACGTGTCCTTTACCGTGAAAAAGGGAGATAAAATCGCCCTTTTGGGAGATGAGCTTGCCGTTACCGCCCTTTTCCGTGTTCTGATGGAGGAGGACGGGGCAGACGAGGGCGAGTTCAAGTGGGGCGTCAGCATCACTACCTCCTATTTTCCTCACGATAACACCCCCTATTTTGACGGCTGTAACGATAGCATCATCGACTGGATGCGGCAGTATTCCAAGGACCAGACCGAAACCTATCTGCGCGGCTTCCTTGGGAGAATGCTCTTCTCGGGGGACAGCGTCTTTAAGCCTGTATCCGTTCTTTCGGGCGGCGAAAAGGTGCGCTGTATGTTTTCCCGTATGATGCTGTACGGCTCTAACTTCCTGCTTTTGGACCAGCCCACCGACCACCTGGATTTGGAATCCATCACCGCCGTCAACAACGGCCTTGCGGATTTCAAGGGCAACGTCCTTTTCTATACCCATGACTATGAAATGATGAACACCGTGGCAAATCGTATCATTGAACTTTTGCCGGACGGTATCCGTGACTTCGACGGAAGCTACGAGGAGTACCTGGCAAGACAAAAGGCGTAAAGCCTTTTGGTTGCGTATCCCCATAAAAAAACAAGAAAATGGAGAAAAACAATGAGTAACGAAACTTTATCGCAGGTTATCAGCTTCAACCTGCCCACCGCTTGCTGGGAGTGGCTTATCCGCATTCTGGTAGCGGCGCTTTGCGGTGCGGCAATCGGTGTCGAGCGTGGCATTCGCCAAAAGGAGGCAGGCATCAGAACCCACTCCATCGTGGCAATGGCAGCCGCCGTCTTTATGATTATTTCCAAGTACGCCTTCTTCGACCTTAATTATACCGCTGAAATGCTGATGGCAGGCACCAAGGGGGCAGACCCCTCCCGTATCGCCTCCCAGGTTGTCAGCGCTATCGGTTTTTTGGGCGCGGGCATCATCTTCCGCGGCAAGGGCGCCGTTCACGGATTGACCACCGCCGCAGGCATCTGGGCAACGGCGGCTATCGGTCTTGGTATCGGCGGCGGACTGTACACCATCGGCATTGCCGCAACGGTTTTGCTGCTTTTGGTCAACATCTGCTTACATAAGTGGCTCATTAAGTTAGAGGCAATGTCCACCAGCGAGTTTTCCTTCTTAATGGAGGATAAGCCCGACGTATTGGACCACCTGCGCAAGCAGCTGGATGACCGCAAAATCCAGGTGCAAACCATGGATATCAAGAAGCAGGAGGAAAGCGGCCGCCTGCAGGTGCGCATCGTGGCGCGTATTGCCAAGAATGCGGCGCTGAACGATTTTCTGCTCTTCCTCAACGATAACCCCGATATCCGCAATTTCTCCGTGCAGGTCTGACGCCGTCAGCCTATACGGCAACAAAAAACGGGCTGTCTCATTTGAGACAGCCCGTCTCATTTTGCGTCAAGAAAGGCGCAAAATGAGGAAATTTTCGAAGAAAATTTGTGCGTTCGTCTCGCTTTTCGTCAAAAGTGAAACGAACAGGGGCAAACAAGGAGCCGTTTTCGGCTCCTTTTTTGTGTCTCACGAAATAGTGAAACAGTCCCTTGTTATTCGCGCTGGGTCCGTCAGACCTGCACGGAGAAATTGCGGATATCGGGGTTATCGTTGAGGAAGAGCAGAAAATCGTTCAGCGCCGCATTCTTGGCAATACGCGC
>JAFTSW010000058.1 GCA_017467085.1 Clostridia bacterium
CAAAAAATCCGATGCGAAAGCATCGGATTTTTTTATCCAAGCCGCAGGCTTGGTATATCATTGAATGTATACCTCGCCACAGGCGAGATATACATTCGTATATCATCATGGGCGGCGAAAGCCGCCCTTGTATCTCATCACGCGATAGCGTGCATACAGGAACGCCAAGCGTTCCTCTTCCTGCGGCTTGATGATAGACAATGCTTCGCATTGATGATATACCGCAACAAGTTGCGGATGATATACACGCCTTCGGCGTGATTGAGATGCGAGTCGGTGAAAAGTTCTTGAATTCCCTTGCAAGTTATGCTATAATGCTCTCGAAGGGAGTGATTGTATGGCTAAAAACTATTTATTGATATATTCAGAACAGCTTGCAACCGATATTGAATTGCTTTGTCAAAATATAAAAACCTCTTCCAACACTCTTTTCCAAATTCGCAAGAGTTCAAGCAGTGTGTATGCGAATATCCGCGAAGCCAACTACGGACAAAGCAAGGCGGATATGCTTTCAAAATTTGAAATAGCTCTCAAAGAATGTAGCGAAACCGAAGGCTGGCTACAACTATTATTTAACACAAATGGAATTAATGAAGAAGCATATAAACGTCACAGAAATCTTTGCGGTCGCCTCAGACGAATGCTGATAGCGAGTTGCAAAACATTAAAGGAGAAAATGATATGAGTAAGGGGATAGGTGGCTCTGCAAGAATTGTTATGCAGGATGTGAATACGGTCATTTACGAATATTATGCATACGATTTGGACAACGAAGCTTGCCGAAATCCGGAGCATATTTATGATGGAACAATTACCATAGATAAACGCTCTTTGGTGGAGTCAGAGATACACGAAAAGCTGAAGAAGTTACCAAAAGGACGAAAGAAGCTGATTACAAAGCGCGTGCTGTGTGACGTTGATTTTTCGTCAAGGATTGCAGCGGGACAGATTTCTGTTGAAAACAGTAAATTCTGTTGGAAATTTTTAGATAACGACATAGGAATGATAGCGATGCATCTTATCTGGAAAATTTTCAGATTATACCAAACCGAAGGAACGATACCCGAAACAGTGGGATACCACGTGTGATAAGCTATCCGCATCTGAAAAGCAAGGGGACTGACAATGGACAAAAAGCGCGAATATAACGGAAAAGCCTATATCAGACGCAATGCTTTATGGGTAGACGAGCACAATATGGTCGTTCCAACTTATCTGCAAAGCATTTTGAACAAGCTGGAAGCCAGCGAGGAAAATCCTGACGAGATGAGTTACGAGGAAGCCAAGCGCCAGGGGGATAAGTACAAGCAAAGCGAAAGCTATTCACTTGCTATTCGGTATTATGAGGCGGCATTGGATGCTACTGAAAACCGAAGCCAGGTTGCTGCCTTGCTTCCCCGTATCACCTCCTGCTACAGAAAGCTTCACCGTCCTGAAAAGGTTATTGCGCTTCTGGCAGAAATGAAGCGTACATACGGCGAGGGCATTATCAATGAGGCTCTTTTAACCTCTGCCGCCGCTGCTTACTGCGATATGGACAAGCCCGAGGAGGCTATTCGCTGCTGCAAATGGGCTTATAAGGTTTTGAAAAACAAAAAGGGAGAATTCAGCGGTGAGCTTTCCCTTGTGTTTGAGCGCGCCCAAAAAATGCTCGGACTGTCGGATTGACAAAGGGCGAGAGCAAACTGCTCCTATAGAGTCCTTTCAGGAACTGTGACAGAAGATTAAGCCCCCAGCGCATAGGCGTGATTTGTCCGCAAGGGACGTCACGCCTATGCGTTGGGGTTTCTTTTTTATCCGTATTGACATTATTTTTCGGTTATGATACAATCGGGTTGGTGGCTATACGGGGCGCTTCCCTGCTGATAAGACAGGAAGGAGGAGGGGCGCCTGCTCGATGAGATGCTTATGCCGCCCAAAGGAGAGCTTGCTATGCAAGGCATTTTTCTCAATATTGACATTAACACCGTGGTCTTTCCCTTTCTGAAAAGGCTGGCGGCGCAAAAGGGGCTGCGGCGAGAGGATTTTTTCCCTTTTGTCGACCAATACAAGGACACCCAGGTGACCGATATTGCCTTTAACGTATTTTGCCAGATTTCTATGACGCCGTCGGCGGCTTGGAGCGATGCGCTTGCCTCCTATGACAGGCGGGAGGAAAACGGCAAGGCGGTAGACTATCGGGATATTTTGGGGCAACACGCGAGGCTTTACCGAGAGCTTGGCTTTGACCCGTACGAAATATGGTTTTCCCGTTGCCGCCAGGTGGGTATTTCACCCTGGCTTTCTATCCGTATGAATGACTGCCACTGTCCCGACGAGGACGCCGTTTGGATTCGGGGTCGGGAGTTTTACGAGGCAGACCGAAGGGGAGAGAAAATTGGCGCTGCCTACGGCTATTACCGCCATTGCTATAACTATGCCGTGCCCCAGGTGCGAAAGAGGATGCTTGCCTACATAGAGGAGCAGCTATTCCGCTATGACGTTGACGGCTTGGAGCTGGATTTTTCAAGAGAATGGTTCTGCTTTGATGGGCAGGATAACCCCACCTACACCCAGATTATGACCGACTTTGTAGGGAAGGTACGGCTTCTTACCGACAGGGCGGCGGCTAAATGGGGACACGGGGTGTACGTTTTAATTCGCTTGATGCGCGACATTGCCCAGAATAAGACCCTTGGCTTTGACGCCGAGGCGATGGTGAAGGGGCACTTGGTAGACATTATTTCCGTTTCGTCCCGTTGGGCGAGTAACGATAGCGATATGCCCATATCGAGCTGGAAAACGCACTTTCCTGACACCCCCATTTATGCAGGCATCACAGACCTTACCAATCTGAAGCCTACCACCTACGAAACCACGGCAGGGCTTGCCGCCGCTTATCTTGCCGATGGGGCAGACAAGGTATATTTATACAACTATTTCAATGACCCTCTCTTCCCCTCCCCCGTATTTTTCAAGGCGCAGAGAACCTGCGGCGACCTTGAAACGTTAGAGGGTGAAGGGCGGCGCATTCCCGTTTTATACCAGGACGTAGCGCCCTTTGGGCAGACGGGCTATCATCCCTTGCCTGCGTCTGCCAAGGATTTTTCTCTTTCCGTTCTGACGGGGCCTCTTTTTCTCGGCGAAGCGGCGACGGTGACGGTAGGCTTTGACCGCGAGATAGAGGAAGGGGACGCCATTCTTTTTGTCAACGGGACGGAGGCAATGCTGTCTGAAAAAGCAGACACGCCCCCCGAGGCACCCGAGGGCAAGCACTATTATACCTATAAGGTCGCCGCCGATGCCCTTGGAGAAACGAGGCAGACCCTTGCCGTAAAAGCGAGGGACGGGGGCTTAACCCTTTGCTACGCAGAATTTTTCTTTCAATCCACTTAAAAAGGAGAACATTATGAAGGACTATACCGCCAGCGACAAAAGATATGACACGATGCGCTACAACCGCACAGGGAAAAGCGGACTTTTACTGCCTGCCGTTTCTCTCGGTATGTGGCACAATTTTGGCAAGCAGAACGATTTTGAGGTAATGCGAGAGATGTGCTTCACCGCCTTTGATTTGGGCATTACCCATTTTGACCTTGCCAACAACTACGGCTTTCCCAACGTGGGAAGCGCCGAGGAGAACGTGGGTAAAATCCTGGCAACGGATATGCGGACATACCGCAACGAGCTTGTTATCAGCACCAAGGCAGGCTACCGTATGTGGCCGGGTCCCTACGGGGATTTTGGAAGCCGCAAGTATCTGCTTTCCAGCCTTGACGACAGCTTGAAGCGCCTGGGGCTCGACTACGTGGATATTTTCTACCATCACCGTCCAGACGGGGCTACTCCCATAGAAGAAACGATGGAGGCGCTTGCCCAGGCGGTACACAGCGGAAAGGCGCTTTACGTGGGTCTTTCCAACTATAACGGCAAGGAGATGAAAAAGGCGGCAGACATTCTTTCTGCCCTGCACTGTCCCTTTATTATCAACCAGAACCGCTACTCAATTTTAGACAGAACGGTGGAGAAAAACGGGGCGCTTCTTGCATGCCGCACCCTTGGCAAGGGTATGATAACCTTCAGCCCTCTTTGCCAGGGCATTCTCAGCGACAGATATTTAGACGGTATTCCCGCGGACAGCCGCATCAAGACCAGCGGCATTTATCTGAAGGAAAGCAGCCTTGCCCCCGAGGTGATGGACAAGGTGCGGCAGCTCTCCCTTATAGCCAAGGAACGGGGCGAGAGCCTGGCACAGATGGCGCTTGCCTGGCTTTTGGCGCAGGAAGGGGTCACCGGTGTTCTTATCGGCGCCTCCTCTGCCGCCCAGATACGGGAAAACGCGGCAGCGGCGCAAAGCGCCCCCTTCTCTGCCGAGGAGCTGGCGTTGATTGACGAAATCAGCTGTTAATTTCCAAGAAAAAAACACAGACCGCAGTCTGGGTTTTTTTCTTTTCATTTTTTTCTCGTTTCCCGTAGAGCAGCGCCGTAGTCGTTTATCCATTCTGTCGTTCTTTCTTCCGCCCATTCCTCGGGGTAGAAAAGCAGCTGGTCATACATCCACTCTACAAAGGGATAGGTTTCCACGGTAATGATACGGCATTCACCGCAAAGGGTGGCGCGGACCATACCTAACTCCTCCAAGCGAGCCTGTGCCTTTTCTCCGTCGTGAAGAGGCCAAACCATCTTCTTGCTGAAATATTCTCTGTCCTTCGGTGTGACACTGCGGTGCATGTCAAAATCGGTCAGCTCTGCCCGTGCCTGCTTCCAGACATCGGGGGAAAGGGTGTCCAAAATATCGTTCATCAGCTTGTATTCCGCAAAATGCTTGAAGGTGTTATAGACGAGCGGCACACCCAGCATCACAATCTTGCCCCGCATATCGTACATCTTTTGCCAGGGTGAGGAATAGGAAAAGGGCGTATTCCCAAACAATCCAATGCGCTCACGTCCCTCCTTGTGTCCTGCCGTAATATAAGCGGCGTCCTTGCCAAGAGCGCAAACCGAATGGGTTTCCTGGTCGCTTCGCAGGGTATCGGGACGCAGACGGAAGGTTTCGGAAATCAAGCCGACGTCGGAGGGCGTGGTGTTGATGTCCCAATCCTCGTAGGCGTTGAAGAAATCGCGGGAGCGAAGGGTAGGAAATACCAGGTTTCCCTCGGAAAGATAGTCGGCGAAGGCGTCAATGACCGTGTCCGCACCGCCGTCCACCCTACCAAAGCTTTTTAAGGAGGAATGTACAATGACCGTATCCGTTTTTTCTATGCCTATTTCGGCAAGAGCCCGTTGAATATCCGAAAAAGAAACCATGTTGTTTTTTCTCCTTTTATGCACCGTAGTATTTTTTAATGGCGGCGGCAAGGTCTGCAAGGTTTTCCTTGTACGTTTCAAGATATTGCATCGTCATAGGCTTCCAAGGCGCCGTCATAAAGCCGATAAGCTTCTCTTCCGCCATACCCTCCTTGAAATATCTGACCATATCGTCTGCATTATTCCAAGACTCGAAATAGCGAGAGGCGCAGGGGAAATAGGCATAGCCTGCATCCGCGGCAAGAGGAAGGATTTTTTCACGGAATTCAACGTATACAGGGTGATCCTCCGCATACGTCATACCGAGCCGCTTGAAATCCTCGTAGGTGGCAAGAAAATGCTCCTTTAACTCCTCAATGGGCTTGAAATGCTCGGGGTAAAGGCCGTAATAGTACCAAGGAGAAAGAAGCGCGTCCGTTCCGATTTCTGTCTTGTATTTCTCGGTGTCCACAAAGAGCGGATCCATCCAAAGCCAAGGCGTTGCGCCCGTTTCCTTGACGGTATCCACCAAGAAGCGCAAATCCTTGAAGAGAAGGTTCTTGCGGCGGTAAAGAACAAGGGCGTCATCCCCGTAATAATGCTCGTCTCCCTCCTCATCCATACCGAGATGGATGTATGCGGGCTGCTCAAACATTTCGTAGACCTCGTTTATCAGGTCACGGCATACCTCGTAATATTCGGGGGTGGAAAGCATCCTCTCGTAACGGCCGAGCCAGATATCGTGCCCGGCGGAAAAGTTGATTTTAGGAATGACGGTGATGCCCATATCGCGACATCTTGCCAGCTCTTTTTTTACGCGCTCTCTCGACCAGGCGTTTTTAATGGAAATCTCGGGATGGCTTTTGTACTCAACAGCGTCACCAACATCCAAAAGAACGGTGTCAACACCGTACTCATTCAAAAGAGGAAGTATCGCTTCCCAAGCCGCTTCCTCGAAGCTTTCGTAAATATCGGCATCCTTTTTCTTCCACATACCGTGGCTCAAATGAATAAGTACCGCAGTTTTCATCAAAAAAATCCTTTCTTTGCGCTATTCATTACACGAAAGAAGCCCGGCTTTCTTGAAGAAAGACCGGGCTGCAAACGACTGTTATTCGCCGTAAATTGCGTCCCAGGCTTCCTTCATAAAGCGGAAGGTTTCCTCGAAATAGGGCTTATTGTCGGGAGTGGTGGAGAACCAGGGAGCGGAGATGTAGCCGAGAACCTGCTCGTCGGGAGCGTTGTCCTTGTAATACTCCATCATATCGATGTGGTTATAATCGCATCTGTTGAACACGGAGGCGCAAGGAATATAGAGGTAGCCCTCCTTCATCAGAGGCAGCGCTCTTTCTCTGTAACGAACCAGGAAGGGGTCCTCCTCCACGAACTGGATATTCATCTTGGCGTAGTCACCCTCGTTGTAATAGGTCACGTATTCCGCGCGAGAGGAAATAGGCGTCCAGTGGTCACGGCGGAAGGCATTATAGTTCCAGGGCATCAGAATCATCTCATCGGGAGCGATGTGCGCCTTATATGCCTCGGGGTCCTCAAAGAGGGGGCAAGACCAGGCAACGGGCTTAGCACCCGTAGCGGTTACGCAATCGATATAAAAGCGAACGTCATACCAATACTGCTCGCCGTTACGGAAAATGCAAAGACCCTTGCTGGTGCAATGCTTAGCATCCTCCTCGTCAAGACCGATATGGATATATGCGGGCTTTTCGAAGATTTCATATACCTCGCGAATGAGGTCGTTGACTACTTGATAATAGGTGCTGGTGCAAACCATTTTACTGTACTCACCCATCCAGGCATCGTGAATGGTGGAGAAATTGAGCTTGGGCAGCAGGGTGATACCCAGCGCGCGGCAACGGGCGATTTCATCGTGCACTCTCTTACGGGACCAAGCGTTCTTGGCGGCAATTTCGGGATGAGAGCCGAAAACCACACCGTCACCAACGTCCAAAAAGATGGTGTTGATACCCGTTTTAGCGGATTCCTCAACGATGTAATCCCACGTACCCTCGTCGAACTTTTCATACAAATCGTCATACTTTTGAGCCCACTCACTCATACTCAGATGAATCAGAAGACCACGCATTTTTTCTTTCATAGCCAAGCTCTCCTTCGCATTTGCATTTTTTCCTTTTGCGCCCTTTGGCGTTAGGTTCATTCTAACATACGGGTATGGAAAAGTCAACCTTTTTTGCTCTATTTTTTTTTACTATTTTCTCTTTAGTTTATCTTGATTTTCCAAAAGAGGGTTAACGTTATGGGGGACAACGGACAGGGACACGGCAATAACCTCCTTGGCGCCCCCTTCCCTACGCAAAACCCGCGCGCATTCCGAGGCGGTGGCACCTGTGGTGACAACGTCATCCACCAGCAAAACACGCTTGCCCCGACAGCTACACCCCCTGGCAAGGCAAAAGGCGTCTGCCACATTTTTGACACGCAGTCCGTAGCTATCCATTTTCTTTTGCTCCTTGTCACGGCGGCTTCTACGGGCAAGGCACCGACAGAAGGAAAGCCCCGCGGCGTCGGCAAGCGCCAGTGCAAGGAGCCTTGCGTGGTCATACCCGTTTGCCGTTATCTGCCCTTGGGTTCTTGGCACGTAGGTGACCAGAAGCGATTCCTTGGGCTCGGAAATGACACGGGAAAGCGCCTCGGCAAGCTCCTTGCCCATAAAGTGAAATAGGGTTTCCAAGTTCTTATGCTTCAAGGCAAAGATGATTTTGCTCTCCGTGGATTGCTCGTGCCCCGCACGGTAGCGAAAGAGCTTGACCATTCGCCGCACCCTTGCCTTACGCAACGTATCCGTGGAGCAGGCGCAGCTATCCAGGGGCTTGCCGCACTGCCCACAGTCAAAGAGCCTGGCGCGGCGGTATTCTCCAAGACAGGTGGGGCAAAGGGCGCCCGGCGCCTCCAATGCCTCGCCGCAAACGGCGCATACGGCAGGATAGAGCCTTTCCCGTATACGGAAGAGGATGCGATGCACCCGATAGGAAAACGGCAGGGACATAGGCTTCTCCTTTCGATGTCGGTAAAATCATTTCCCGAAGGCGGGAATAAAGGACTCGGAGGCGGCGCTTCCCTCCTGGACATAGGCGTTTTCAATGCCAAGAGAGATTGCGTAATCCACCAAGGAGGCGTAGCTATAGGGTGGGACGGGTTTCGAGAGTATTTTGTCGCCCGCTACCGCCTCGGTGGGGGTATACTGGCTCATCAGACTGTAAATGACCTCTTGCCCGCAAAGTGAAAAGACCCGCTTCAAGCACTGCTTTGCTTCTATCAGATGAGAGGGCAGGAGCAAAAAGCGCACCACCGTTCCGGAAAGCAAAAGCCCCTTTTCGTTATAACGGGGCGCGCCCGTTTGCCGCTTCATCTCGGCAAGAGCGGCACACGCCACAGAAGGGTAATCGGGGGCGGCAGAATAGGCGCCTGCCGTTTCGGCACGGCTATACCGCATATCGGTTAAGTATACGTCAATAAGCCCCTCCAAGGAGCGCAAGGAGGCGACGCTTTCATACCCCGAGGTATTATACACCACGGGAAGGGCAAGTCCCTTTTCCTTGGCAATACGAAGCGCCGCCGTCACGCTTGGCAGATAGTGGGAGGCGGTGATGAGATTGATGTTGGCGGCGCCCTCCTTTTCTAAGGAGAGAAAGAGGGCGGCAAGAGAATCGGGGGTATGGGGCGTTCCCTTTTCCCTACGGGATATGGCGGCATTCTGACAGTAGACACAGCGCAAGGCGCATCCCGAGAAAAATACGGCACCCGAGCCCTTTTCTCCCACAAGGCAGGGCTCCTCCCACAGATGCAGCATACTATGCGCCACGTGCGCCGTGGCAGAGGCGGCGCAAACGCCCCTCTGTCCTGCCAGACGGTCTACACCGCACTCTCGCGGACAAAGCCGACAGACTCTGTATTTCTCCATAGAGAACCCCTCCCTTCTTTTTTTCTCTATTTTAACACAGAAAAAGAAAAAAAGCAAACACAAGTCGATTTTTTCAGACCTATATTTGCTTTTTTTCGGTTATTTTTCTCTTTGGGAGGAGGCGGGGGTCATACGCATAAAGCCCTTGCCCAAAATTTCCTCGGCATTGGTGATGACGAGGAAGGCACCGGGGTCCTTTTGCCTGACGATTTCCTTGACTCTGTACAGCTCCCGTCTTCTGACGGCGCAGAGCAATACCTCCCGTCCGTCCGAGGAGCCGATAACCGTGACACGCCGCCCCATTGTGTCCTTGATAGCGGCAACAATGGCTTCCCTTTCCTCGGTGACGATAAAGGCGAGCTTTCCGCGCTCAGCACCCCCTACCACCAAATCCAAAACTAAGGCAAAGGCGAGGCTGACCACGAAGGAATAGAACAAAACGTCGATTTGCCCCATCACCAGCGCCGCCCCCGAAATAATGGCGCTATCCAGAATAAGCACGAAGTTGCCTACCGTGATATAGGAAAAGCGCTCGTGCAGAAGGGTTGCCGCCAATTCGCTTCCTCCCGTGGTAAAGCCACGGGCAAGCATAATACCAATACCAAGCCCCGACAGCGCACCGCCCACGGCGGCAGAGAAAAAGGGGTCGGTATGAATCATAGGTAAAAAGGAAAAGGCATCAAGAAAAACAGAGGTGAGGAGAATCCCCGGCAGGGCGTACATCACAGAGCGAACGCCCTTTTTTGCCACGCTCCACAGCAAAAGAGGGAGGTTGACCAAAACCACCCCAAGCCCTACGGGAAAGCCGAAGAGAATATGGGCAACCGCCGCTATACCCGTCGCGCCACCGATGATGACGTCCGCGGGCGCCATAAAGAGCTGATAGCCCAAGGCGTATACGGCGCTTCCCAACAAAAGGCACCCAAGGCTTTTCCAAAAATTCTTGCTTTTTATTGCCTCCATACCCAAACGGGCAGTCCTATCGTTTTATTTTTTCATACCGTTTTTCAATCTCTGCCCAGTTTATTATGCGAAAAAAGCCGTAAAGGTATGCGTCCCTTCTTTCTCGGTAACGCAAGAAATAGGCGTGCTCCCACAAATCGATGCAAAAAAGCGGATGCTCGGAGAGGCTCGGGGTCATATGGTCGGGCAGAAAGCGCAAAAAAATCCCCCGTCTTCCCTTAAGCGCCCAAAGAAAGCCCACCCTATCGATATGCTTTACCGCCGATTTAACGGCAGAGAAAAAGCCCTCGGCGCTTCCGTATCCCCGTTGGATTTCCGCAAGCAACGCGCCCTTAGGCATACGCAGACCGCTATAAGAGGGAGGAAGAATGCTATTGAAATAGAAGCGATGACAATCGTATATACGCCCGTCCTCGTTTTTGGAATAGGCGGCGGTAAAGGGCATTTCCGTTTCCGAGGAAAGCAAGGGGCGCAGCCGCGTCTCTCCGTACAGGCGCTCCGCGGCGGCGCCGTATATGTAGCGATGGTGGGTTTCTAAGGTCAGTCTGTCAAGGACGGGCTCAAAGGCGCCGTAGGGCGCAGAAAGCGGTGGCAGGATAAAACCGTTGGCAAGGCTCGACATAGGATACTCCGTTCTATATGTTTTTCATTATATTCTATGCACGAGCCGAGAGAAAAACGCAGGAGGAGGGATATTTTTTTAGCCGCCCCCAGAAGGGGCGGCTATGGGTGTATATTTAAGACAGCAAATCCTTTTCGGTAAAGACATAGGACTTGTTGCAGAACTGGCAGACAGCCTCAAGGCTTCTTTCCTTCCCTTCCTTTTCCTGCTCGTCTAACATCTCGCCAAGCTCCTTTTTGCCCAGCTTCTTCATATTTGCCTTCATTCTGGCGCGGCTACAGGTACAAAGATAGTCTACGGTGATTTCGTCAAAGGCGTCGAAGGGGATGCCACGGGTGGCAATCTGCGCCACGTCCTTGGGCGTCATACCCTTATAGAAGCACTCGGAGATACGGGTCAAGCCCTCGGCGTTCTTCTCTAACTGGTCCACCGTCCCCTCGTCGGCAAAGGGCAACAGCTGCACCACCACGCCGCCTGCCGCCAGGCACACGCTTTTTCCCTTCTCCTCCCCCATCAGAACGCCCAGGGCGCACAGGGTGGGAATTTGCTCACTTTCGGCATAATAAGCGGCAATATCCTCGGCGATTTCCCCCGTTTTCAGCTCGATGGTGCCGATATGGGGCTGGGGATTGACGCCATCGTCCCGAATAACGTACAGCGTTCCCTTGCCGACGGCGGCGCCAACGTCTAATTTTCCGCTGGGCTTTCTTTCCACGTCCGCTTCGGGATTTTGCACGTAGCCCTTGACGTTGCCGTAATAGTCGCTCACCGCCAGAAGTTTTCCTAAAACGCCGTCCCCGTGGACGCCAACGGTGAGGGTTTCATCCTTTTCTCCCATCATACTGCCGAAAAGCGAGGTGGCAGTCAGAAGCCTGCCAAGGGCGGCGGCGGCTGTGCGGGAGGGGTTGTGATAAGCTATCATCTGATTGACGATGGCGGTGGAATCAATAACGAGAACACGGGCAGAGCCATCGTGGGTCATTCCTCTGTAAATGGTGGATTTTTTCATAGCTGTTTCCTTTCCTTATTTGCACGCTTCTGCTGTGACGGTAAAGCGCAGGGTGTCTTCCTTTACGGGCTTGTCGCTATACCCGTCTGTGATAGAGAGTAGGCGAAAGCCTGCCTCCTTGAGCATCGCCTCCATCTCGTCCAGGGAATACACGCGCTCTGCCGCATAGGTATCGTAGCGGCGGTAGTGCTTGCCGTCCCTTTCAAAGACGGTGACGAAGAAGTCGCAGAGTCCCTTTTTCTTATCGTAGTGATTCTGCCAAGCGCAGAAGGCGTCTTCATTCTCTAAAATATAGGCGTTTTCGCCGTAGACGGTGGAAAACTTGTAGGGCGAATTGATATCAAAGATAAAGAGTCCGCCGGGCTCCAAGAAGGTATGAACCAGCCGAAGCACCTTTTTGACATCCTCCTTATCGGTGATATGGTTAAGGGTGTCAAGGGAGGAAACCGTCCCCTTTACTGTTCCGTAGAGGTCAAGCTCCGTAGCGTCCTGGCAAAGCCAAAGCACTCGCTCCGCTCCCTCACTATTCCGCGCCTCCGACAGCATAGAGAAGGAGGCGTCCACCCCAATCATATCGTAGCCCAGGCGCAAAAGAGGCAGGGTCAGGTTGCCGCTTCCGCAGCCCAGGTCCAAGAGGGTGTCCCCTTCCTTGATGCCGTGAAGGGCAAGAATTTTCTGTATATGCGCCGCCATTTTCTCATAGGGCACGTCCTTATTGAGGGCGGCGTAAAAGGGGGCTATTTTATCGTAAAGATTGTCTGTCACGGTTTTCTCCTTTTCTTCAGAGGATATAAGGGACGCCGTCCCTTTCGGCAATAAAGGCAATGATTTCATCGCTTGCCAGCCTGTCTGCTATAAAGGACTGCTTCAAAAGGGGTGTTGGCAGGTAGGCATCGTACTTATCGTAAACGGGACGCTCCGCATCTGCCACGAGGGTGGATAAGTCCATACCCTCCTCCTTGATTTTACGGCAGAGGGCTTGCAAAAAGGAATCCCGCTTACCGTATTCAATATGGAAGGTGATATAGCAGCAGCCCTGATGCTCGATATGGCTGATGCCAAGCTCCGCCGCGTTTGCCGACAAATAGCGGCGCAGGGTCTGGAAGGAGCGAGTGCCAAGCCAGGGGAACAAAACGGCGGTGGTCTGGCTCAAGGGGATAAAGATAGAGGAGCCCAGCCCCATTTTTCTTGCTAAACCTCTGGCGGATTGCAGGCGCGCCAATGCCTCATCTGACAGATAAGGATAGGCGGTATCCTCCAACAGCACCTTCAGCATCCTTTGCAAAACACGGGTATGGATTTCGCCAACGCCACCCGGCCAGGACACTGCCATTTTGCCCTCTACCGCCTTGACGAAGAGAAGCCGCTTGGCAACGTCTGCCTCCAAAACCTCCCAGACACGCCCTGCCAGGGCAAAGCGCTCCCCCGGGGGAACGGGGTTGGCGATGGTGCCGATTTCGCCCGAGGCGGCGCGAACGGTAAATTCGTCCACCTCCTGGAACACGGCATAAAAGCGGAAATTGCTCACCAGGCGCTCACCCGCAAGCCCCACAATGAGTCCGCCCTCCTCCATCAGGCTGATATAGCCGCCCTCTATCATAGAAATCAGAAGGGCGCGGTAGGTTTCCTTTCCAATGCACGTCAAGGGCGGCAGAGAAAGCACCCGTTCTGCCAACGCCTTGGGGGTTAATTCCCCCGTGGACGCCAGAATACTCAGGGTCTGGTGAAAGGCAAGGGAGAGGGGCAGGCGACGGGGTCGGGGCATTTCGATAAAGCGCTCCTCGCTGTATAGCTGTACTAAGGCGATACCGCGCAACAGCTCCCACGGCAAAAGCTCGGGGAGGGTGGCGTTTGGCAGCGCCTCGTCCTCACGGAACACCATCAGCATTTCGGGGGGCTCCTTTCGTCTGCCCGAGCGCCCAAGACGCTGTAAAAAGGCGGACACGGAATGGGGAGAATTTAACTGCACGACCCGAGAGAGCCTGCCAATATCAATGCCAAGCTCCATACTGACGGTGGCACAGGTGACGATATTTTCCCCGTCATCCTTCATTTTCTGCTCGGCATCGTTGCGAATGGCGGCAGAAAGATTGCCGTGGTGTATATAAAAGACGTCCTTGTCGCCACGCATAGCGGCAATTTGCCGCATAGAGGCGGTGACAAGCTCGGTTTCCTCACGGGAATTGGAAAAAATCAGACATTTGCGCCCCTTGACTGCCTCATAAATATGGGCAAAGCCCGCATCCGTGGCAGAGGTGCGCTTGGAAAGCGGAGTGGAGCCGTCCTCCCCCTTTTCCGTGGCGGCGCTTTGGGTATAGAAATGGGAGAAGCCAAGGCGCCAGGTGAGCTTGCCCCGTTCAATTTGGGGATAGACGGTGGCGCGGCCGCTTCCCTGCCCGAGAAAATGGCACATCGCTCTGGCATCCCCCACGGTGGCAGAAAGCCCCACGCGGCGAGGATGGGCGCCCGTCAGACGGATAAGCCTTGCAAGCAGGCAAAGCACCTGGTTGCCACGGTCGGTGGCAGGCATCGTATGCACCTCGTCCAGCACCACGTAGCGCAGACGGGAAAAGAGCCTGCCAAGCTCGTGGGAGCGGTGAATAAAGAGGCTTTCCAAGGATTCGGGGGTGATTTGCAGAATGCCTCTTGGATGCTCCAAGAGCTTTCTTTTATGGGAGGCGCCCACATCCCCGTGCCAACGGTAAAGGGGGATACGGACAGGGTCCAGCAGCTCCTCCAAGCGAATGTACTGGTCATTGATAAGGCTTTTCAAGGGAGCAATATACAGCACCTCGACGCCCTCGCCTGCCGTTGGCTTTTCACAAAGCTCGGTTAAAATCGGAAAGAATACCGCCTCGGTTTTGCCCGAAGCCGTGGGGGCGGCAAGAAGCAGGTTATCCTCGCTATCGAAAAGCACCCGTCCAGCCTCTAACTGCACGGCGTTCAGCTCCTGCCAGCCGTGGGTATAGATAAACTCACGGATAAAGGGGGCGTAACGGGAAAAAAGCGTGTCCGCATTCCACATAGGGTTCTCCTTTCCTGGGTACTTTCAAAATCAGATTTCGATATCCTCCACACGGATACCGCCGCCGCTTGGCGCATTTGCGCCTGTGGCAGGGGGCTCGCCGTCCCTTTGCAAAAGGCGCTTGAGGTCTGCCTCGGGGTTGGCGTCCAAAATAGACAAAACCGCCATATAGTCCCGAATCATCTCACGGGGGGTCAACAGCTCCGAGGAGCCTGCGCGCCGAAGGGCGTTGGCAAGGAAAAGCCTTTGCTCCTCCTCGCTGATGGGAAGGGGCTTTTCCGTTTTCTGGGCGAAGAGCTTACCAAGACGGGAAAGCAGGGCGTACAGCTCGTTCTCCGAAAGAGAGCGCAGACGCAAAACGGGGGCATCGTAGTTGACGAATTCGCCCATTGCATAGCGGCTGTCCACCAAGCGGCTACGCAACGCCTCGTAGCTGAAAAGACCCCGTTGGGTGTCCTCCAGAAACTGGGGCGTGCCGCCGAAGAAGATGCCGAGTCCCTCGGCTCTTCCCTGCAAGGCGTCGTTGAAGATGGTTAAAAGCTTTTCGTAATTGGCTTCACGGGAAACACGGTTGACGATTTTATAGAGGACAATGCACTCGTCGATATAGAGAATGAGCCCCGCATATCCGATAAAACGGGAGAATGCCGCCCATATCTTGATAAAATCGTACCAATTTTCGTCTGTGATGATAATGGAAATGGCGAAGCCGAGCGCCTGCTTTGCCTCGGTTTTGGTGGAAAATTCCCCTCTGAGCCAGCGAAGGCAGGCGGACTTCCGCTCTTCGTTATCCTCCAGGGTGGCAACGAAATATTCCGAGAGGACACGGGCAAAATCAAAGCCGCCAACCTCGTTTTCAAATCGCTCAATCTGGGCAAAAATTTTCTTGCGGAGGCGTGCGGAAAAGTCGGGTGCCTCGGGCATAACGCCCTCCTCTGCCAAGGCGGCAACGAGGGTATTATAGTAACGGGAAAGCAAAAGAGAGAGCGCTCCACCCTCGGGAGATGCCTTGGAGGCAAGGTTCCGCATCAGCTCCCGATAGGTAGCCACTCCTCCCCCCTTACCGCCGCAAAGGCGGCGCTGGTCTGCCGACAAATCCACGTCCGCGCACAGGAACCCACGCTCTAAGGCGTAGCCGCGAATTAACTGCATTAAGAAGGTTTTACCGCTTCCGTAGCGTCCAATCAGAAAGCGCACGGCGGCGCCGCCATCCTTTACCGCCTGCAAGGAATCCAGCAAAGCGGCAATTTCCTTGGTTCTGCCGATGGCGATATACGGGGCGCCCACACGGGGCACCACTCCTGCGGAAAGCGAAGAAATCAGATTATTTAATATGCGCTTGGGAATTTTTACTTCTGCTTCACTCATCTTGCATATGGGACCGCAAAAGGTCCTCTACCTCCTCTTGATAATCGAATATGGGCAAAATGCCCTCCTCTGTCAGCTCTAACACCACGTCCCCCAGGGTGTCGCTGAAATAGCCGTTAATTTCCTCTGCCAGCGCCACCGCTTCGGTGCCGAGGGAGGGGACGGGCTTGTTGTGAAAAAATGCCTCCAAAAGGCGCAACGCATCCAAGGACAGGGGCGGCGCATCACTGCTTTGGGGATGGAGAACGGGCACTGCCTCCTCCTCCCACCAGGGCTCCTCCTCTTCCTCCTGCACCAGAAGGCGGGTGTTTTCCCAGGAGGCGTGCTCGATTTTATCCGCCTCTGCTGCCGAGAAATCGGCGGCGGGCGCATCGTACTGCGCCTCGTAGGCAGGGCGCACAGGCTCGGGCGCCTTTTCCTTGGGCAGGACCTCGTCAAAGTAGGCGTCAATTATGGCTTGCAGAGCGGGGTCCATTTCCTTTATCAAAAGACGGCTTTTGACGTGCATATGCATACGCAGACGGTTTTCCGCATATTTGACCGCCGCCGTTACCTGCTCACGCAAGCCTATGGCGGCATAAAAGGGCTGATACGCTATCACCAGGCGATGGCGCTTGGCGCCTGCCAGAATGGCGCCCACAAAGGCATCCTTCGTTTTGGTGGTGATAATATTCTTCTCGTCTACTGCCTGCCCGTTAATATAGGGAATGGCGCGCAGCACTGCCCTTTCGATATGAAACAGAAGGGGCTTGACCTCCTCTCGCTCGGCAAAGCGAGTGCGATAGGGGTCGTGCCAGGAAAGGAACATCATAGCGGGATGCTCCCCCTCTTCCGTTTCCACGGTCAAGGCACCGAGATAAAGCTCGGACAGATAGCTGCTTTGCGAGCAGTTCATCAAGAAGGGGGCAAGAAGGGCAGCGGGCAACGCCACACGGTGTAAAAGGCAATAATCCGCTAACCAATCGCCCATATATTTATCCATCTGGGGAAATTCCTTGCGGTAAGCCGCCCAGACGCCCGCCAACAGCAAAACGCCCTTTTCTGGATGGATAATATCGGGGGTATTGAGAATTTCATATATGAAAAGCAACAGATAGTTTTTGTCCGTCCTTACGTACTCACCACGGTGCGCCGCATCACGGAAATAGAGATAATAGGCTCTTTGCTCAGGGGAAAGCTGGGCATACTGGGGCGAATAGCTGAAAAAGGGGACGAAGGGCGCGGCAGAAGCCTTCCCCAAAAGGGAGAGTGACTTCTCTGCCGCCTCACGGAAGCCGTGATAAAAATGAAAGGGCGAGGTCACCTCGTAGACGCTTACCTTGCGGATAAAGGGATGCGCGTTGGTTTCGTAGGCAAAAAGCAGCTTGCTTTTCTCCCGATTGGTATGAAGCGCATAGGTGCTGCTTGGCGCCGTGCTCTCCTCCTTTTCGCCCTCTTGGGGGGTATAGGGGACGGTGCTTGGCGCCTCTGCCGCCTCGGTAGCAGGCGGGGCGCTTGTTTTTTTCTTTTTGGGCAAGAGGGCGCCAATGTCCCAAAAATCGTCGATTTCTGCCATTTTGCTCCCCTCTCCTTCGTGTTGATTTGTGCTGGCACGGCTTGTATACTATTATATCTTCTATAAGCGCAAACGGCTTTGCCGTCATCATACTATTATACCATAAAAACTCTTGTCTGTCTATCTTTTTGGGAAAAAATGTCGGAGATTTTTTCAAAAGAAGAAAGAAGGGGGGGAGAAGGGCAAAGAGTATTGACAAAAATCCGCTTGCCGTGCTACAATATGGTATAGAACAAAACGGTGGAGGCGACTATGTTAGAAAAGGCAAAATGGATAACGGGCGAGGGCAACGGCGAGGGGCAAAGTGCTTGCTTCTTTTTTCGCCGCACCTTTTTACTCCGCGAGGAGATAGAGTCCGCCCAGCTGCATTGCGCCGCTCTGCCTATGGGAGAGCTTCGGGTCAACGGCAAGCTGCCGCCCAATTTCTACACGGATTTTTCCGATAGCGACCCCACCTATGCCATTTGCTGTCGCTCCTACGAGGTAGGCGCGCTCTTATCGAAGGGAGAAAACCTTCTGACCGTCACCCTGCCCAAGGGCGGGCGCTTTTGCGCGGAGCTGTCGGTTACGCTGAAGGGCGGCAGGGTTGCTTCTCTTTGCAGCGACTCCTCCTGGTGCGTCACGGATAAGACCCCCTTTCTTGCCGTTTCTGCCAAGGGCGAGGTATATGATGAGGGAAAGTACAACCCCGATTATTACCTTCCCTCCTACAACGATGCCGCCTGGGACAACGCCAAGATTACCGCAGGGACAGGAGGACTGCTTCTGCCTCTACGCGCCCTGCCCGTTTGCCAGGAGCCGCCCTCCATTCCTGCCAAGAGGCTCCAAAAGGGGGTATACGATTTTACCCATCTCTTGGTGGGGCGTGTGTCCTTGCGGATTGAGGGACGAGTAGGCGACAGGATACGGATTTATTACGGCAAGCGCTTGCAAAAGAACGGACTGCCCCTTTTTGAAAAGGGGACGGACGATTTCATTTTGGGATACCGAGGCGCACGCACCTACACCGCCACCTTCTCCAAGCATTGCTTCCGCTACGTGAAGGCGGTTTTGGTGGAGAGTGACGGCGAGAAGCCTGCCGAGCCTCATAGTGTTTCTGCCGTTACCCTGCATACTGCCTTGGATTCCATCGGGTATTTTGCCTGCTCCAACGATAATCTGACCGCCTGGCACGAGCATATTTGCCGCTCCTTGCGCCTTGCCTGGCAGGGTGCGCCCACCTTTATTCCCGAAAGAGAGGAGTTTGGCAGGTGCGCTGTCGGCTTTGCCACCGCAGGTGCTTCTCTTTACAATTTTGATATGAAGGCGCCCTACCGCAAATGGCTGTCGGATATTCTGGACGCCCAGCGTCCCGACGGGCAATTCCCTGCCGTTTTGCCCTGCACGGTTAAATACGCTGACTGCGGAAGCGCTGCTGACGGCGCCGCCCTGTTGCTCTTACCCTACGAATATTACCTGTACACGGGGGACAGCTCTCTGCTTTCCCTTGCCTTTGGGGGAATGAAGGCGTATATGCGCTTTCTGACCCAATTTGAGGAGGAGGGTATTTTGCACTTTGGCGACAGGGATATTCATCTGCGCCGCGAGGCGGCGTACTGCCCTCCCGAGCTTCCCGGCACCGCCCTTTACTACCGATTTGCCGAGGTAATGGCGCGCACCGCCACCCTGCTTGGGGAGAGCCCTAAGGAATACGAGGCGCTCGCCACCAAGGTCCGCGCCGCCTTCCGCGAGCGCTTTATGAAGAACGGGCATCTGCTTTTCCCCTCCCAGACCGCGATTGCCTGCACACTGGCGATGCACCTTGCCGAGGAGGACGAGGAAGCGGAGCTGACCGCAAGCCTGCTTGCCGCTATCCGCGAGGCAGAGGGCTTTGACGTAGGTATGATGGGGCTTGGCTTCCTGCTTGCCGCCTTGGGCGAGGCAGGAAAAATCCAAGAGGCGTACAACGTGATTGCCAAGGAGCTGTCCGATAAGGACGGCAAGGGGGCGCACGCCTCTAAGCTCTGGAGCTACCCTGCCCACTGCGAGATAGACCGCTTTCTTTTCCGCTATATTGCGGGTATTCGTCCCACGCCCCATAGCCTGACCGTTGCCCCCTTCTTGCCCGAGGGAATGGAATACGTGCTTTCCTCCTACGGCGACGTATACGTGGAGGTGACGGAGAGCCGCATCCATATTATCAGCCGCCGTCCCTTCTATCTGAAATATGGCGGAGGTGAGCATTATTTGCCCGCGGGAGAATATAATTTCTCTGCCAAAAAGTAACACGCTTGCAAAGGGGCTGTCTCACTATTTCGTGAGACACC
>JAFTSW010000059.1 GCA_017467085.1 Clostridia bacterium
GCCCGTTCTGTAATGGGCAAGCGACTCTATATGTAAAAGTAGGCTCTTGGTATCTATCGGCTTGACAAGGCACAAATCGGCGCCTGCGTTGGTGGCTTCAATAAAGAGGGTGTTGCCGTGGACCATAGAGGTCAGGATAAAGATAGGGCGCAAATCGGGGGCAAAGGAAATTGCCTTGGAGCGCCGTATGACCCCAAGCCCGTCTACCTTTGAAAGCCAGCTGTCGATAATTACGATGTTTGGATGCTGTCTTTCGATTTTGATAATCGCTTCCTCGCCGTTTGCCGCCTCCTCGATGCTTCTGTACCCGTTGCTTATCAATGCCTCGCGCAAAAACCGTCTTTGCTCAGCGGATTCGTCCGCTAATAAAATTTTTAGTGTCTTTTCCATTTTTTTCTCCCCTTATCTGGTAATTTTTGGTATTTTCTGTATTTTAACACAATTACCAGAAAATGTCAATTATTTTTAGAAAGAAAAACTGCCAAAAATTGGCACAATTTTTTGTCAATTTTGAACAGAAGAAGGGGGTGTTTCTGTCGAATAAGGAAAAGGAAGGAAAAAATAACAAAAACAAACAGAATGAGAATCATACGGAATGGCGTCGAAGCCTGTATGGCGCTTTGGCGTTTTTTTCGTTTTTTTCTCTCCCAAAAGGAAAGACCTGCGAAAGCCAAAAGCAAACGCAGGTCTTTTTCATAAAATCAGTGGGATATCTGTGAAAGACAGCCGTCCTCCATTTTGAAAATCCTATCTGCCCTTTGGGCAATGGATTCGTCATGGGTAACCATAATGAGGGTCTGGTTGAAGTCCTTTTGCATTTTCAAAAGCAGGGAAAGCACCTCATCGGCGTTGGCTCTGTCCAAGTTTCCCGTAGGCTCGTCGGCAAACAGGATTTGAGGCCTGTTCATCAAGGCACGGGCAATAGCCACACGCTGCTGCTGCCCGCCCGAAAGCTCAGAGGGGAGGTGGTGGAGCCTGTCCTTGATTTTCAACGCCTCTACCAGCTTCATAAAGGAATGCTCGTAGCTGGAGGGGGCTTTATCCATCATAATGGCAGGTATCTCGATGTTTTCCTTGGCGGTTAACTGTGGGATAAGGTTATGCTTTTGGAATATCATGCCCAAAAAGCGTCCGCGGAACTGCGCCAGCTTATCGGGAGAAAGCTCGGTGATTTCCTGACCTAAAATCTTGATGCTACCTGAATTGGGCGTCATAAGCCCGGCGCAAAGCTGCAAAAAGGTGGATTTACCCGAGCCCGAGGCGCCAACGATGGCAACAAATTCACCGCTTTCTACGGTAAAATTTACGCGGTTTACTGCCGTGATGACCGAATCGGATTGACGGAATTGCTTGATAAGGCTTTGAACCTGTAAAATCGGCGAGTCCATAGTGAAATCCTTTCTTGTTTACGGTTTGAGGGAAAAGGAGCGCTTTGCTGATTGATAATGAAAATATGGGATAAAGAAGGAAAGCAGGAAGGAAAGCAAAAGCGCGGCGATAATGGCGCCGTATCCCCATAGCGAGGGGGCAATGCCGCCGACGGCGGCGACGGAGATGTGGAATATATTGGGAAGCACGTGATTGACAAAATGCAGAACCAGCACCGTCACACCAAAGGTCGCCAGAAGGATACTTAAACAAATAGGCAACATCATCAAAGAGGAGGCAAGACAAAGGGCGCGCATCTTTTTCGGCGGCACGGACAGGGAATAAAGAATTTTATATTCCTCCTCACGCCTTTGCGCAATGGCGTTTTGCGCATAAACCCAAAGCAAGGGGAAAAAGAGAAATAGCAAGAGGGAAAGGGTCGGTATAAACTGTGAATAGCAGTAATTTTTCTCAATTTCCGCACGGAAGGAGGCGCCGCTGATAGAAACGGTGGCGTTGCCTAAAACGGCGCAGATGCGAGAAAGCTCGTCAAATGCCAAGTCATAATTTTCGGCAGAAGAGGTATCTACCGAAACAGACACCGTTTTGGCGGTGACACTCTCGCCCGTTAAGGCTTGATAGGTATCGGTGGAGAGCAAAAGCGGAACCCCATTCATGCCGCTGGGGTAGTCCTCGATGATGCCGACAATTTCCAGGGTAACAAGCTGATAGGAAATGCGCTCGTACATCTGCTGCCAAAGGCCCTCGCCCGTTTCAAGCTCGGAGGGAAGCTTGTCGCCGTTCAGCACCAGCTCGCCCTCCTCGTCATACATAGGGATAGCAACCCTGACAGTATCGCCAACGGAATAGGAGAAGGTGTCCCTGTTTTGATAGGAGGAGCCGATAATCACACGGTTGGGCCCGTCTAAAAGCGCATCGGGATTGCCCTCAATCTGATACAAAGATTTGTAATATGCCAAGGTATCGTAGGCGGCGGCAATGATGCGCGCATCTCCCGTATAGGAAACGCCTGCCGCCGTATCGTTGGCAAAGCCGACGTTGCTTGCAATCAAGGAATCGTCCACCAAAAGAAGGGAATGGTACTTGGTCAAGAGTGCTTCCGGGTAAACACGGTGGGCGTTCTTGATTCCGTTTGCGGAAGCCAAGGATTCGTACTGAGAGTCCGAAACAGAGTTAATTCCACGGAATTGTACGGTGAAATCCGACAAAGCTTTGCTTTCCATGTCCTTGTTAGCTTGATAAACGTCACCTATCAGCGTACCAAGCACTAAAAGGGCGCATAGAAGGACGGAAACGCAAGCCGAAACAATGTGATGCTTGCGGAAACGCCAGAAGGAGAGCGCCTCATAACCGAAGGGAAAGCCCTTTTGCACAAGCGGGGCGGATTGACGCGGTGAGCTGACAAGGTCAGAAGCGTCCGCTGCCTGCAAAAGCTCGCATACGGGCTTGCGGGACAATAGCTTGATGGGTGTGCGCACCACTAAGAGCAAAAGCGGTGCCATAACAAGAAGCAGCACCAGCCAATTTTTCAAAGAAAACCAAGAAAAATAGAAGGCAGAAGCACCCGCTGTATAAAAAGCGAAGCAAATGAGAGCGGATAGGTAATAGGCAGGCAAAAGTGTGAAAAGGGCAATCAGATAGAGCTGTGTAAAGGCGTTTTCCTGTAGTCGCTTGCTATCTGCGCCAAAGGTAGAAAAGATACCGAAGGAGAAGGTCTGGCGGCTGACGTACAGTCTATACAGCACGAAAAGCATCAGAAAGCAGATAAGAAAGACGGCCACTATTAACAGGTTTCGGGCGGTAGCAAGGGAAGCGGTGCTTTCCTCCAATAGATAGAGCGGGGAAAGGTATATGGATACGTGATCGGACGCCTCGCCTATAATATCGCCGTATTTATACAGCATCGCCTCATAATTGGCGCGCAAGGAATCATCACGGAACAGAGAAAAAATTCCATAGTCCTTGTTACCCGTCAAAAGCTTTACCGTCATATCGTAGCTGGGGTCGCCGTTAGGGCTGGTATATTCCTTTATCGTCAAAGGAGTATAATAAAATTCGTTCAGAAAAACGGCACGGCGGTTTTCCTTCAGAATAAGCATTTCGTCCTCATAAAGCCCCGTAACAAGGATATGGTAGGAGTAGGAAGCCTCCGTTTCCTGCTTCAGGTGGGCTTCATTGCTCTGGAATGAAAGAAGGACGGTGAAGAAAATGCATTGTACTAAAAAAATCGCCAGAAAGAAAGGGAGGAATTCCTTAAAGGAATGCTTGATTTTATGAAAAGCCGTTTGGACACTTCGCTTAATATGCTCCATCTGCATCTCCCGCAAAATACAATTTTTTCTATTGTAACAGATATATTTGAATACTGTATGAATATTTGACTTTCAAGGAAAATAAATATGGCGAAAATCTCTTGTCGACAGCGATGCTTGACTGATTGTGAATGAAATGTTAAAAATGCAATTTTGAAACAGAAATGTTGCAAAATCTAAAAAAGTATGGTATAATTCTATAAAGTGGTAAATATGGCATTTTTGCCCTTGTTATCGCTAAAAAGTTTATAAAAATTTGCATATAAAAAGGAGAAAACAATGAAGGAAATTACCAAGATTCCGTACGTTGACGAATGGATTCAGGATATGGCAGCTATGACGCAGCCTGACAGAATCGTTTTAATCGACGGTACCGAAGAGCAAGCCGAGGCTCTGCGTGCTGAGGCAGTATCCACCGGAGAGCTGTTCAAGCTGAACCAGGATGTTCTGCCCGGTTGCTATTTGCACAGAACCGCCGTTAACGACGTTGCCCGCGTGGAGGGACGTACCTTCATCTGCACCACCAAGAAGGAGGATGCCGGTAACATCAATAACTGGATGGCTCCCGCAGAGTGCTACGCAAAGCTGACCAAGCTTTACACGGGCTCTATGAAGGGAAGAACGATGTACGTGATTCCTTATTCTATGGGTCAGGTTGGCTCCGATTTCGCTAAATACGGCATTGAATTGACCGACTCTATCTACGTTGTTCTGAACATGCTGATTATGACCCGTGTTGGTCTTAACGTGTTGGAGGCAATGGGCGATGGCGAGGGCTTCATCAAGGGTCTGCACGCAAGAGCTGACATCGACGAGGAAAACCGTTATATCTGCCATTTCCCCGAGGACAACACCATCTGGTCCGTTAACTCCGGCTACGGCGGAAACGTGCTGCTGGGCAAAAAGTGCTTTGCGCTCCGTATCGCTTCTTACCTGGGTAAGAAGGAGGGCTGGATGGCAGAGCATATGCTCATCCTTGGCATTGAATATCCTGATGGCGAAATTCGCTATATCAGCGCCGCATTCCCCTCTGCTTGCGGTAAGACCAACCTTGCAATGCTGATTCCCCCTGAAATCTATCAGAAGAAGGGCTACAAGGTTTGGTGCGTCGGTGACGATATTGCTTGGCTCCGTGTCGGCAAGGACGGGCGTCTTTGGGCTATTAACCCCGAGAACGGCTTCTTTGGCGTTGCTCCCGGAACCAACGAGCGCTCCAACCCCAACGCGCTGCACACCACCACCAAGAACACCATTTTCACCAACGTGGCATTGGATACCGATACCAATACCGTTTGGTGGGAGGGCTTGAACGATAACCTGCCTCACCACTGCATCGACTGGAAGGGTAACGTTTGGGATTACACCAAGTTCGACAAGAAGGATAAGTCCACCTGTGCCGCACATCCCAACTCCCGCTTCACCGCAATGGCTGTGAACTGCCCCTGCCTGTCCTCTGAGTTTGACAATCCCGCTGGCGTTCCTATCTCCGCCATCGTATTTGGCGGAAGACGCGCTAAGACCGCTCCTCTGGTTTACCAGTCCTTCAACTGGCAGCACGGTACCTTCGTAGGCTCCATTATGGCTTCCGAGACCACCGCTGCGGCAGCAGGCGCTGTTGGCGTTGTTCGCCGTGACCCCATGGCAATGCGTCCCTTCGTTGGTTACGATATGGGCGATTACTGGGCACACTGGCTCGAAATGGGTAAGAAGATTCCCAACGCTCCCAAGATTTTCCACGTTAACTGGTTCAGAACTGACGATGAAGGACACTTCATCTGGCCCGGCTTCGGTGACAATATGCGTGTTCTGCTTTGGATTTTGGCTCGTTGCGAGGATAAGGTAGACGCCAAGACTACCGCTATCGGCTACGTTCCTAACGCAGACGATATCAACATTGAGGGCTTGGATTTGGATAAGGCAACCCTGGAGGGCCTGCTCTCTGTGGATACCGAGTCCTGGAAGGCTGACCTTGTGAACATCAAGGAGTTCTACGCCCAGGTTGGCGAGAGAGTTCCTGCTGAAATGTTCAGCGAGCTGAAGGCTCTGGAAGAGCGCCTCGGTTAATTTTCCTACTGTGCGGTCCTGTGATTTTGTCACAGGACCGCTTTTTTCTTGCAATACAGAAAAAAGAAGATAAGAAAACGAAAAAAACAGCAAAAAATGTGAAAAAAACTGCTTATTTTTTGCTTTTTTCTCTTGACAAAAACAAATCTCTGTGGTATACTATTGAGGCATTCAAGCTTGCGGGTGTAGTTCAATGGTAGAATTCCAGCCTTCCAAGCTGGCCGTGTGGGTTCGATTCCCATCACCCGCTCCATAGGCGCCCTTAGCTCAGTGGATAGAGTGCCCGGCTACGAACCGGTAGGTCGCAAGTTCGAATCTTGCAGGGCGCGCCAAAGAATACCGAGAACTTTGTTCTCGGTATTTTTTTATCCAGCCGCAGGCTTGGCATATCTTTGAATGTATAACTTGCCTGTGGCGGGATATACATTGCTCAGCATGGATGATATACACGCCTTCGGCGTGATTGAGATGCGAATCGGTGTAATTTTGTCCTTGTCAGGTATCTGCCCCTTTCCTTTACCGTGCCTTGCTTTTCAAGTCACGGCGTTTTTATTTTACGTTTCTATTTACAAAAGCCCGGCGGTATGGTATAATGTCTTATATAGTAGAGAAGAACGCCGAAAGGATTGCCATATGTCATTATTGCCCGATAGAATTTTTGGTACATACCAGGAGATTACCGTTGATTTCTTGAAAAGTGAGGGAATTGAGGCGGTTATTCTGGACGTGGACAACACGTTGATTCCTTACGAGGAGATAGAGCCCCGTCCTGCCGTTTTGGCTTGGATTAACACCTTAATCGAGGCGAATATCGCTATTTCCTTCGTAACCAACAATCATAAGCACAGGCTGCAATACTTTAACCGCAATTTGAATTTTCCTGCCTTCCACGATAGCTGGAAGCCCTTTTCCCGCAATATGAAGCGCGCTATGCGCGCCATGGGCTCGACGCCCGAGAACACCGCCAATATCGGTGACCAGATTTTCACGGACACCTGGGCAGGGAAGCGCTTGGGTATGAAGTCTTATTTATTGCCCCCTATTCGGGACAAGCGGGACCCCTTTACCAGATTGAAGCGCCTTTTGGAAAAGCCCATCGTGCGCCGTTATTACGCGGCACAAAAAGAACAAGAACAGAAAGAGTAACCGTATGAATAGCGAAAAAGCAAGAGAGCGTGCGCTGTTTGGCCCCGGTGGCAATAGCGAGAGCTTTCAAAGAGAAAAACAAAAAACACTGAACGCCCCTATTTGGGTAAAAAACAGAGGACTTGATGCCTACGAATATGAAGCAGGGCGCGGTATTGCAACCTCGGATGAGGTTTTGAGAGCGATTGGCGCCCAAGCCAAGGCGGAGGGCATCCATATGTCCTTTCACGCCCCGTATTTTATCTCGCTTTCGGGCGTTGTGACCGAAACGCGCTTAAAGAGCATCTCCTATATCGCCGAAAGCCTGCACGCCGCATCTCTTTTGGGGGCAGATACCGTGGTTGTACATACGGGCTCTGCCGCTAAAATCACCCGTGAGGAGGCGATGCGCCTTGCCGCCGACACCCTGGCAAGGACACTCTCGGAGGTGGAAACAGGCGGCGTTTTCATCGGTCTTGAAACAATGGGAAAAATCAATCAGTTAGGGACGCTTGACGAGGTAATAACCCTCTGTAAGTTGGATGAGCGCCTGCGTCCTGTGGTTGACTTCGGGCATATGAACGCAAGAGAAATCGGACATTATTTCGAGGCAGAGGACAATTACCGCTTTGTTTTTGATAAAATCGCCAATACTCTCGGTGACGGGGTGGCACGAAATCTGCATTGCCATTTTTCCAAAATTGAGTGGACGAATGCGGGAGAAAAGCGCCATCTGACCTTTGAGGATACGGTGTACGGCCCTGCCTTCGAGCCCTTAATGGAGGTGCTTTATAAGGATGGCTTAACGCCGACTATCATTTGTGAGTCTGCGGGAACCCAGGCGGAGGATGCCTTGGCTATGAAGCAGTACTACGCCTCGTTGATTTGAGGGGAGGGAACGGTATGAATCATTTATCCGCTTTTCAAGCACGGCTGAAAAAACGGGAGGTTGACGCGGCGCTTATCACCAACGAAACCTCGATTTTCTATATTTGCGGCTACCGCTTCAGTGACGGCTTTTTGCTTATTACCCAGAAGGAGGGCTTTTTGGTAACGGATTTCCGTTATTATGAGGAGGCAACGGCGGCGGTCGGGGATAGCTTCACCGTCCTGATGCCGCAGCAAAGCCGTATGGATTTTTTGCGGGATGCCGTACGGGACAACGAAATACGTACCCTCGGCTACGAAAACCGCACCCTTTCCGTTTCCGAATTCAACCGTTATTCCGAGGCAGTTTCGGCAGAGTGGACGCCTATCGGCGATATTTTAACCGAGATGTGCGCCGTGAAGGATGAGGAGGAAATCGCCAAAATAAAGGCGGCGCAAGCCATTACTGACAAAGCCTTTTCTCATATTTTGTCGGTTATGACGCCGCAAATGACCGAGAAGGAGGTTGCTCTTGAGCTTGAATTTTTTATGCGCAAGCAGGGAGCAGAGAACGCCAGCTTTCAGATAATTGCCGTTTCGGGCACGGCAAGCGCTTTGCCCCACGGGCTTTCACGCAACCAAAAGCTTTCACGCGGCTTTTTGACCATAGATTTTGGCTGTACGGTTGACGGGTATTGCTCCGATATGACCAGAACCGTGGCGCTTGGCAAGGCTACCGAAGAGATGAGGCGGGTTTATAACACCGTTTTAGAGGCGCAGCTTGCCGCTCTGTCCCAAATCCGTCCGGGCAAAACGGGAGCGGAATTAGACCGTATCGCGCGTGATATCATTGACGGCGCAGGGTATGAAGGCGCCTTCGGGCACAGCCTTGGGCACGGTGTCGGACTTTATATCCATGAGGCGCCCTCTGTATCCAGAATGGGGCAATCTCCCTTAGTAAAGGGCAACGTTATAACCGTGGAGCCGGGCATTTACCTGATGGGGCGCTTCGGCTGCCGCATTGAGGATATGGGCGCTTTAACGGATGACGGATTTGATAATTTCACCGCATCAAGCAAGGAACTTATAGAACTTTTCTAAAAAACTGCAAGGTTTTTCAAAAAAATGCGATTTTTTCGCTAAATACTATTGCAAAAAAATAAAAAATAGTGTAGAATATATGAGATAGCAAAAGCCGAAGAAACCGTCGTTGCAACGGGCGAGGGAGCGATTTCTTCAACTATATTGACTTTCCGTTGCGAAATAGGTGAATAACCATGGTTACAGCAGGAGATTTTAAGAACGGCGTTACGTTTGAATTTGAGGGTGGCGTTTGGCAGGTTGTTGAGTTTCAGCACGTAAAGCCCGGCAAGGGTGCCGCATTCGTCAGAACCAAGATGAAGAACGTTATTACCGGTGCGGTGGTTGAGCGTTCCTTCAACCCCACCGAAAAATTTGAGAATGCCATCATCGAGCGTAAGGAAATGCAGTATCTTTACAACGATGGCGATTTGTACTACTTTATGGATATGGAGTCCTATGACCAGCTGCCCCTGAACTCGGACAAGCTGGGTGACAACTTCAGATTCGTGAAGGAAAACACCATGTGCAAGATTATTTCCTACAAGGGCAACGTATTCAGCGTTGAGCCTCCTTTCTTCGTAGAGCTTGAGGTTACCGATACCGAGCCCGGCGTTCGTGGCGATACCGCTACCAACGTACAGAAGAACGCCACCCTGGAAACCGGCGCCACCATCAAGGTTCCGATTTTCATTAACACGGGCGATATCATCCGTGTTGATACGCGCGTTGGCGAGTATCTGGAAAGAGCATAAATTTCTTCTTTGAAGGAGGATACGGATATGAATTTGAGTGAAAGCGCTGCTTATTTGAAGGGCCTGGCAGACGGCATGGGTCTGAACGAGAACGAGCCTAAGGACAAGCTGATTCTGAAGCTTCTCGACCTTGTGAACGATATGGCAGAAACGGTTGAAAATCTGGAGCAGCAATGCGACGATTTGCGTGACTACGCCGATGAGCTGGATTCTGACCTTGGTGACGTAGAGGAGTACCTCTTCTGCGATGACGAGGACGATGATGACGAGGATTACGAGGAGGACTTCGATGACGAGGACCTCTACGAGGTTACCTGCCCCTCCTGCGGCGAGGTTATCTGCTTCGACGATACATGCGACGTAGAGCAGCTGGTTTGCCCCGCCTGCGGCGAGGAATTTGATTGCACCGAGGAATGCGACGGCGATTGCGCCGCTTGCGCCGAGGATTGCGACGAAAAGGGCGAATAATCTCATACAACGAAAAAGCCTTGGCTTATTGCCGGGGCTTTCTTTTTTTCAAAATAGCAAAAACAGGAAAGTATTTTTTCATCAGTTTATCAAAAGATAAAGACAAAAGAGAAATTTTGAATCTTTGATAACAGAAAGGGTAGGGATACCTATGAAAAAGCTTTCTTTTATTCTTTTAATGGCACTTTTATGCGTTTTCCTCTTATCCTCCTGCGGCGGAATGCGGGAAGGCGTGTATTTTTTGAATTTTAAGCCCGAAAGCGCGGCGGCATATAATGAGATTGCCGCAGCCTACAAAAACGAAACAGGGCGCTCCTTGCGCGTTGTGACGGCAGCCTCGGGCACCTATGAGCAGACCTTGAAGTCCGAAATCGGTAAAACCGACGCACCCGTCATCTTCCAGATTAACGGACCCGTCGGCTATGCCGCCTGGAAGGATTATTGCCTGGATTTGAAGGGAACAAAGCTCTATGAGCATCTCTCGGACAAAAGCATGGCTATTCGTGACGGAGAGGGTGTTTACGGCATCCCTTACGTGGTGGAGGGATACGGCATCATTTATAACAAACGGATTTTAGATGCGTATTTTGCTTTGCCCAACCGCGCTACCAATTTCCAATCGGTAGACGAGGTGAATAGCTTTATTAAGCTCAAGGCGTTGGTAGAGGATATGACGGCGCATAAGGCAGAGCTTGGCATTGACGGCGTTTTTGCTGTCACGTCCCTGCAATCGGGCGAGGATTGGCGCTGGCAAACCCACCTGGCAAACCTGCCAATCTACTATGAATTTTTGGATAAAGAGGTAGACCTTGGCAACAAGAACGACTATAAAGAGATTGCCTTTTCCTATGCCGACAGATATAAGGCTATATTTGATTTGTACCTGAACAACTCCACAACTGACCCCAAATTACTCGGTAGCAAGCAGGTTGCCGATTCTATGGCAGAATTTGCCCTTGGAAAGTGCGCTATGGTGCAAAACGGTAACTGGGCGTATGCGCAGATAGCGGATGTGGCAGGGAACACGGTAAAGCCTGAGGAGGTTGGCTTTATGCCTATCTATATCGGCGTATCCGAGGAGGAGTCCCAGGGGCTTTGTATCGGTACTGAAAATTACTTTGCCATCAATAAAAACGCCTCTCCCGAGCAGCAGGCAGAGGGGATTGCCTTTTTGGAATGGTTGTTTACCAGCGAAACGGGCAAACGGTACGTGACCGAAAAATTAGACTTTATCGCTCCCTTTGATACCTTTGACGAAAACGAGGGCCCCACCGACCCTCTCGGCAAAGAGGTCAGCGAATGGCTGAACAGGGAAGAGAACTATAGTGTTCCCTGGGTGTTCACGGTTTTCCCCGGGCAGGGCTTCAAAAACGATTTTGGCGCCGCTCTTTTGCAATACGCCCAAGGTAATAAGACCTGGGAGGAGGTAAAGGCAGTATTTATCAACCGCTGGAAAGAGGAACAGGCTTCTGCCCTGCAATAAAGAGGTGTTTTTATGCACAAGGCATTGAAAAAATACTTTCCCGTTTTTGTCTTTCCAACCTTGATTCCCTTTGTAATTTCCTTTCTGATACCCGTTGTGATGGGAATTTACCTGTCCTTTACCAAGTTCACAACCGTTTCCAATGCTACCTTTGTGGGATTGGAAAACTACAAGCAGTTATTTTCGTCGGGCGATAATTTTCTCCACGCTCTGTGGTTCACCGTCCGTTTTACCGTTGTCAGCACCCTGACGGTGAACCTCTTCGCCTTCGCCCTTGCCTTACTATTGACCAAGGGCCTTCCCGGAACCAATTTCTTCCGTACCGTGTTTTTTATGCCCAACCTGATAGGCGGCATCGTGCTTGGATATATCTGGCAGCTCATTATAAACGGCCTGCTTTCGGGGCTTGGGGTGGATATCACCTATTCGGCAAGCTACGGCTTTGGGGGAATGATTCTTTTAACCAACTGGCAGCTTATCGGCTATATGATGATTATTTATATAGCGGCACTGCAAAACATTCCCAGGGAAATGAAGGAGGTTGCCGCCATTGACGGCGCAAACGCCTGGCAATCTCTGCGGCACATTACCTTGCCGCTTGTGATGCCTGCCGTTACCATTTGCTTCTTTTTGACCTTGACCAACTCCTTCAAAATGTTTGACCAGAACTACGCCTTGACAGGCGGCGCCCCCGGGCGGCAGACCTCTATGCTGGCGCTTGACATCTTCCAGACCTTTTACGGAAGTGTCGGAAGCGAGGGCGTCGGGCAAGCCAAGGCGGTGGTGTTCTTTATCTTGGTTGCCATTATGGCAGGAGTACAGCTATATTTCACAAGGCGACGGGAGGTGGATGCATGACACACGTACGGGGGAAAATAACAACGGTAGCCACTATTGCTTTTTTAAGCCTTTTATGCCTTTTGTTTGTGCTGCCTATCTTTATTGTTCTGTTTAACTCCTTCAAGGGGCAGTTCTTTATTGCAAACGCCCCCTTTGCGTTGCCAAACACGGATACCTTTGTCGGGCTTTTGAACTACAAAAACGGCATTGCGAAAATCGGCTTTTTTAGTGCCTTTGGGTATTCCTTGCTGATTACGGTGCTTTCGGTTTTCGGGATTCTTCTGACCGCCTCTATGACCGCCTGGTACGTGACCAGAGTACGTGGCAGGGGCGTTAAGGCTCTTTACTACGCCTTGGTTTTCAGTATGATTGTACCGTTCCAGATGGTGATGTTTACGATGTCCAGGGTCGCAAACCTTTTGCACCTCGAAAATCCGTTAGGCATTGTTGTTTTATATATCGGATTTGGCGCCGGGATGTCCGTTTTTATGTTCAGCGGATTCGTGCGCGGTATTCCCGTTGCCTTAGAGGAGGCGGCGGAAATTGACGGCTGTAACCCCATTAAAACCTTCTTTTACGTGGTTTTTCCGCTGTTGAAGCCTACCGCCATCATGATTGCGATATTAAATGCAATGTGGATTTGGAACGATTATTTGCTGCCGTATCTCGTTATCGGCAGTCAGTATAGGACTATTCCCGTGGCGGTGCAATATTTGCAGGGCGGCTATGGCTCCCGCGATATGGGCGCCTTGATGGCGATGCTGATTCTTGCCATCATTCCTATTATTATCTTTTACGCATTTTCTCAAAAGAGCATTATCAGCGGCGTTGTAGCAGGCGCCGTCAAGGGATAAAAAATACCCTTACGCAGTCGGGAAGGCCCGAGCGTAAGGGTATTTTCTTGTTTGAGCTTAAATCGTGGTTAAAAGGCAAACGATAGGCATCGAAATGACGCACAAAATAGAGGTAACCGATACAATCAGCCCCGCATATTCGGAATCACCGTCAAATTTTTCGGAAAACATGCAGGTTGCCGTAGCGGCGGGAGCAGATACAGAAATTAGCAATACAGACATCGTCAAGGGGTCGTTATAGATACCGACAAGCGCCAAAACCTTCAAAACGCCCCAGACAACCGCAGGCAGAATGAAAAGTGAGAGTACAATCTGGATATAAAGGTATTTATCCTTCAAGGCAGAGAGTAAGCGCACATTGACCAAGCGGAAGCCAATAATAAACATTGCCAAGGGAGCCACCAGCGCCTTTAAGCCGTCAATGAGAGAGGGAATAATGCCGCCGTTTCGCACGTAGGGGATAATGATATTATCCCTCGTTGCAGGAATAGCGGAGAGCGCCAGAATAACGATACCTACCAGGGTGGAGAGAGTTGCGGGGTTCAAAATCATCTTTTTAACGGAGATATATTCCTTGTTGTCTGTGTAAAGGTATGCGCCTAAGGACCAAAGCAGGATATTGAAGCCCGTTACGTAAATGGCGGCATAAATGGCGATTTCGGGATGGATTTCCTCAAAAATGGCGCAGAGAAGTGGGATACCCATATAGCCTGCATTGGTAAATACGGTAGAGAAAATCAAAACACGCCGCTTTTGTATTTCCGCATTTTTGAAAACGAGCTTGGAAACAAAGAAAAACAGCAGCTGAGAGAAAAGCCCCAGAATAAAAACAGCAAGCATGCGAAGAAGGATTTCGCCCGTCACGTCAACGGACGTAAAGCCTGCAATAATAAGGGCTGGCTGAGCGGCGTACAGAATAAGGTTGGAAATACTTTTTCCGAACTCCTCTCCCACAAGCCCGGATTTTTTCAATAAAATACCGGGGATAATCATCAAAACCAGGACGCAAACCTGCTCGAACAATATGCGAATATCTATCATGATGGATAAGCTCCTTTCAGAATGCTTGCAGCCGCTTAACGGCGATTTTGCTTGGCAATTTCATATGCCAGAATGGTGGTAGCGGAGGCAGCAGAAAGGGAAGCGTGAAAATCACTTCTGCCGTAGCTTATTGCCACGATTTTGTCTGCTTTTTTCATGACCTTGGCGGAAATTCCTCGTTTTTCACCGCCTACAATCAGCAAAATCGGGTACGAAAAAGCGGTGTTTTCCAGGGTGTCGCGCGTGTCTGCATCGGCGCAAACCACCGTATAGCCCCGTTCCTTGAAGAAATCGGCAGCAATCTCCGCCTCGGCACGGTAAAAGGCAAGCATTTCCGATGCTCCTGCCGAGGAGCGCGCCACAACGCCTGCCGCGGAAAGCCAGTTTCGTTCGGGCAAAATAACGCCGTCAACCCCCAAGGCGTAAAGCGAGCGGAGGGCGTATCCGAAGTTATAAGGGTCCTCGATACCTTCTATCATCACGTAAAAGCCACAGGGGGACAGCGCACCTGCATCCTTCAAGAAGGGAATTTGCCGTTCCGTACATTCGGCGATGATACCGCCGTGAGAGCTACCGATGCTCAAGGCGTCAATCTCTGCCTCGGTGCAAGGAACAACTGAGAAGCCCTGGCGCTCGCCCTCGTGGGTTAAAAAGGCAATTTCCTTGTAAATTTTACTTTTTCTTTCGCTATTATACAAAATTCTACATATTTTACGGTTATTACAGCCGTTTTTTTGTCCCTCTAAGAGAGAACGGATGGATACCATTCCTTCTAATAGCGTAGATGGGACAAATTTATTGTCTTCTTTTTGCATGGTTATGATAAACCTTTCATATATTGGTATAAAACAGCGCATGAGCCCAAGCAAAGCGCTGATGTGGGTCGAAGAAAGAAAGGAAACGATTATGAAGGCATACGCAACTAAAGAACGGTGCGAGGTTCTGGGGGAGTATCTGGTAGAAAACCGTGCCACCGTTCGCCATGTAGCGCTCCATTTTTCCATTAGCAAAAGCACCGTACATAAGGACGTCACCGAAAAGCTCGAAAAAACCAATCCCGGACTGTACGTATTGGTCAAGGAGGTTTTGGAGCAAAACAAGTCCGAGCGTCATTTGCGCGGCGGCGAAGCCACGCGCCAAAAATATTTGAGCAAGGCAAAGAAAGGTAAGTAAAGGTAGGCGTAAGGTGCTACAAGATTGATACCGTCTTGGACGCCTCTGCAACCTCATAAAACTCACCATAAAACATTTTACCGCAAATTGTGACAGAATGCAAGAGAAAAAGAAAAAATTGCTTGACTTTGTATTATAAATATGGTATAATTCAAAGCAATGGTACAGACCAAATCCTGTCAAACCTATAAAAACGGCGTTTTCAGCCGTTTTTTGCCGTTAAACCCCTTCCCTCAATTATACAAAATTTGGATTTTGTATAATTGGACAATATGAGAAATGGGGTGAATATCGGATGGGATGTGTGCTTCTCTGCCTGGGCTTCCTTCAGAAATTCAGTTTTTTCTTTTTGCGGAGATTGTCGGCAGCTGCGGTCGGGACTGTTCCTAAAAGTGTTTATTAAAAAGCGGAGGATTTCTAATATGAAAATGCGTTCCCTTGTTGTTAGTGGAAAAGGCAAACTGAAGGCTATTGGCGAAATGCTCGCCAAGAATGGCACCTATGCCGCCGACGTTATTCCCCCTGCCTATTCCTGCGACCGCGAAAGACTCGTGGTTATCACTGCTACTCTTAAATCCAACATGCCCGACTCCTTCAGAAGATTCTGCCAAGAGCTTTCTAAGGACAAGGCGCAGAACGTTGCTTTGATTGTTGATGGCAACGAAACGGATGCCAAGATGGTTGCCGATTGGATTAAGTCCGCAGGCGCCAACGTTATCGATGAGATTCTGTACTTCCCCGTTAAGGGTCTGTTTGCCGGCTTCTCCAAGACGCTGACCGCAGAGGAAACCACTATGGTAAACGCCTGGTACGAGAACGTTATCAAGAACCTGGCATAAGTAGCTATAAGAGAAACGGAGCTTTCCGTTTCTCTTTTTTATTCTTCCCTTTTATGCATAAAGAAAATCAACGTTTATTTATATAACAAAACGCCGAAAATAGCACAAAGCCTATTTTCGGCGTTTTTTAGGGTATTAAAGCACGATACCGCGCTTTTCAAGCGCTTGTACATCCTTGGGAGTTATGGCACTTCCCATGGAAGGTGTGCGCTTATGATAATGCTCGGGCATTTCATAGAATTGTGTGGGCTCTGCCGCTATCACCTTGGATTTGGCGGGCTTTAAGGAAAACACGGTATTTCCCTGTGCGTCACGTGCTTGGGTGAAAGAAATATCCTTAAAGGCAACGCAGAGTGCCTTTTTAGCGTCACTACGTAAGACAACCTTCTGTTTTTCGTCCTCTACGTAGAAGGCACCGATTGCCACCGCGCGCTTAGAATAGGCGCCAACCGTCTTTCTGCGGTTGCCCTTGGTGGCATACACGCCCATCGAGAAGCGCGCCGCCTTTCCGTTTTCAAAGAAAACAGCAACCTGGTGGTTGGGGTTAATATCCGTAATGGCTTTACAAAAGAGGGGTACTTCCCCTTCGTCCATACCCAAAACCGAGGGCAGATATTCCCCAAGAGAGGATGCCTTGGATACCTCGATATCCGAAAGCTTGTAGCGATATGCCTGCGCCTTGTTGGTCAGAACGAACAAGTCCTTTACGTTGTCCGCATCCTCCTCAAAAATGACGTAGTCGCCTTCCTTCAGCTTCTGCTCGTCATTTCCGCGGAGAGATTGAGCGGTAATCTTCTTGAAATAACCGTGCTTGGTGGTGACGAGGCGCACCTTGTAGTTTTCGATAAAGTCCTCTTTTTCCAGAACACGCACCTCTTCCGCATTCATAATCTGCGTTTTGCGAGGCTTGCCGTACTTCTTCTTAATTTCCTTCAGCTGCTCAATGATAAGCTCCTTGATTTTCAGCTCATCTGCCAAAACACTCTCTAAATGCTCGATTTCCTTCTGGATGTTCTCAAGCTCCTTGATGCGGTTGGTGATGTATTCTCTGTTCAAATGGCGGAGCTTGATTTCCGCAATATGCTCTGCCTGGATTTCCGAAAGGTCAAAGCCCTTCATCAGGTTGGGCACAACGTCTGCCTCATTGGGAGTGGAGCGGATAATGGCAATTGCCTTATCAATGTCCAAAAGAATGGCAGAAAGACCAAGCAGTAGGTGCAGCTTCGCTCTCTTCTTTTCCAAGTCATACGCAAGCTCACGGCGCAAGCACCCGATACGGAAATCAATCCAGGCGTTCAGAATGTCTATAACACCCATCTGACGGGGCGTTCCGTTTACTAAAATATTGAAGTTGCAGTCAAAATTCTTCTGCAAGTCCGTCATTACGTACAGCATATCCATAATCTTGTCCGCAGAAGCGCCTTTTTTCAAATCCAAGGACAAGCGGAAGCCGTTAAGGTCAATGGCGTCGCGGTAGTCAACAATATCCTTGATTTTGCCGTTTTTCACCAGCTCGCCAATCTTCTTCAGGATATTCTCGATGCAGGAGGAATACGGAATTTGTAAAATATCAATACAGTTCTGTACAGGGTCATATTGATATCTGGCACGCAGTGTGATACTGCCAACGCCCGTGGAATAAATTTCGCGGAGCTGTTCTCTGTTATACAGCATCGTGGCACCGCCGGGGAAATCGGGACCCTTAATATAATCCATCATTTTGTCCACGGAAAGCTTGGGATTTTTCAAAAGAGCGATGGTGCCGTCGCACACCTCTGCCAAATTAAAGGAGCAGATATTACAAGCCATACCAACGGCAATTCCCAGGTTGGAGGAAACCAAAATGTTGGGAAAGGTGGTGGGCAAAAGGGTGGGCTCAGTGGTGGTATTATCGTAGTTTGGCACCATATCCACCGCATCCTTGTCAATGCCCGAGAAAAGCTCAGCGCAGAAGGAGTCAAGCTTCACCTCGGTATAACGGGCGGCGGCATACGCCATATCACGGGAATATTGCTTGCCAAAGCTCCCCTTCGAGTCTATAAAGGGGTGCAAGAGCGCTTCGTTACCCCGGGTCATACGCACCAGCGTTTCGTAAATTGCGGCATCACCGTGGGGGTTCAAGCGCATGGTTTGTCCCACCACGTTGGCGCTCTTGGTACGGGGGCCGGACAAAAGCCCCATCGTGTACATTGTGTACAGCAGCTTTCTATGCGAAGGCTTGAAGCCGTCAATTTCGGGCAACGCACGGGAGATAATCACGCTCATTACGTAGGGCATATAGTTTTTTTCTATGGTGTCTGTAATCAGCTGTGGGGTCGCTTCCGCCTCCTCGTAGGTTACCACGGCGCTTTTTTTCTTTTTTGCCATTTTTTCTATCCTGTTCTTGATTTATAGAGATATAATCTGATGGGCAGCCGCCCGAATCATACGGTTGTAGAGTGCCAAACCTAAGCCCTCCGTCTTGGGCAAGGGGGCGTATATCACGTCAAAGCCCTCTTTGTCCGTATCGCGCAAAATGCGGAAAAGCACCTGCGCCTGTGCTTGGGTATCCTGTTCCTTACCAATAAAAAGCAGCTTCACGGGAAGTGCCGAAAGCGCCTCCCCTTCTTCGTCATAACAAAGGTAGGCAATCTTGTTGTTTTTTTGTTCTGCCAAGAATTTTATGCGGCTTTCTGCGGTTCCGTCTAACAAAATGAACTGCGCCTTGGGGGCATAATGGCGGTATTTCATACCGGGAGAAAGCACCTTCTCGCCTTCCTTTAACTGCCCAAGAACGGCAGGCGCCACCCGAACTGTTACACCAAGCCGCGTCTCTAACGCTTCCTTGGTAACGGAGCCGGGGCGAAGCAAGAGCAAGGAGCCGTCCTCCTCAGGCTTCACGATAGTGGATTCCACGCCGCACAAGCATTCTCCCCCGTCAAGTATCATATCGACTCTTCCCCACATATCGTCCTTAGCGTGCAGCGCATTCGTGGGCGAAGGGGAGCCCGACAGGTTAGCAGAGGGCGCCGCAATCGGCACCCCCGACGCCTCTATCAAGGCGGCGGCAACGGGGTGAGAGGGGCAACGCACCGCCACGGTGTCAAGCCCTGCCGTAACCGTACGGGGGAGATTGTCCTTAGCGGCTAAAATCACCGTTAAGGGCCCCGGCATAAAGGCTTCTGCCAAGCGATAATATAGGGGTGTTGTGTGGGCAAAACCCTCAGCATCCTTGGGATGGGCAACGTGTACGATTAAGGGATTGTCGGCAGGGCGCCCCTTGGCGGCGTAAATTTTTGCCGCCGCATCCTCAAAAAGCGCATTGGCGCCAAGCCCGTACACCGTTTCGGTGGGAAAGATGACAAGGCCGCCCGTGCGTATAATATCTGCCGCTTCCTCAACGGCGCTCTGCGCCTGCAGAGGGTCATCGGGAAGCGCATATTGGTAGCGTGTTTCCATAGAATAGTCCTTTAGGTATTCAGCTTATCGGCGGTTTCCTGGCGCAGAAGCGCATCAATCATCTCGTCTAAATCGCCGTTCATAAATTTTTCGATGGTGAAAAGGGAAAGCCCGATGCGATGATCCGTTACTCTTCCCTGCGGAAAGTTATAGGTACGGATTTTCTCGGACCTATCTCCCGTTCCAACCTGGCTTTTGCGCTCGTTGGCAACGGAATCGCTCTGCTCCTTTTCCTTGATTTGATAGAGCTTAGCGCGCAAAAGCTTCATTGCCTTATCGCGGTTCTTGAACTGGCTTCTTTCCTCCTGGCATTCCACCACAATTCCCGTGGGAATATGGGTTAAGCGGACGGCAGATTCCGTTTTATTGATGTGCTGACCGCCAGCCCCACTGGATTTGCAGGTTTCCATTACCACGTCCGCAGGGTTGATAACGATTTCAATGTCCTCTACAACGGGCAAAACTGCCACGGTAGCGGTTGAGGTCTGTATTCTTCCCTGCGACTCGGTTTCGGGAACCCGTTGCACACGGTGAACGCCGCTTTCGTATTTGAAACGGGAATACACGGAAGCGCCGGAAATCTGGACGTCAATTTCCTTATATCCGCCAAGCTCGGTTTCGTTGACGGAAATCAGCTCGCACTTGAAGCCGTGAGCGGTGGCGTACATACTGTACATACGGTAAAGGTCAGCCGCAAAGAGCGCCGCCTCCTCGCCACCCGCACAGCCGCGGATTTCTAAAATAATATCCTTATCGTCATTCTTGTCGGGCGGCACCAATAGCACCAAAAGCTTGTCCCACAAGGCTTCTGCCTTCTTTTTTTGCAGAGAAATCTCTTCCTTTGCCAAAAGGCGAAACTCCTCATCCGTTTCCGACTCGTAGAGCAAGCGGGCATCCTTCTCTGCCTTTTCGGCGTCGGTATACGCGCGGTAGCACTCTATAAGAGGGCAAAGACGGTTGTACTCCTTCATCAGCTCCCGATAGGCGTCTCCGTTGTAGTCCAGGTTGCCCGATGCCAAGAGCGCCTCTATTTCCGCGAAGCGCTCCTCGGCATTTTGCAGCTTCTCAGCAATCGCCATATCAATACCGACAGAACGCCGCAAAGGCGCGATACAAGGCATACAGGTCTGCCTTGGAAACAACCTCGTAGGGAGCGTGCATCGAAATAACGGGAACGCCCATATCCACGGTATCAATGTTCAGATTGGCAATATATTTGGCAACGGTGCCACCGCCGCCGATATCCACCTTGCCAAGCTCGGCAGTCTGCCAAACGATACCGTCCTTGTCAAACATACGGCGAATCTCGCCGATAAACTCGGCAGAAGCATCGTTGGTGGAGGATTTTCCACCGGAGCCCGTAAATTTGGACATAACGGCACCGCAGGAAATGATAGCGGCATTCTTTCTCTCAAAGACCTCAGCGAAGTTGGGGTCGAATGCGGCGTTTACGTCTGCGGAGAGGCACTTGGAGGCGGCACGGACAGCGGCGCCGGAAACGCCGTCGCAGGCTGCCATATCCTCAATGATATCCAGAAGCAGGCGGCACTGCATACCCGTATTGCCCTCGCTACCCGTTTCCTCCTTGTCGGCAAGAATGGTCAGAATGGTATGAGTCTTGTCCTCGTCCTCAATGGTGGCGGTCAAGGCAGGATATGCGCAAACACGGTCATCGTGACCGTAAGCACCGATAAAGGCTCTGTCAAAGCCCACGTCACGCGCCTTGAAGGCAGGCACCACGCAAAGTTCGGCAGATTGGAAATCTCTTTCCTTAATCTGATACTTCTCGAACAGAAGCTCTAATACGTGCTGCTTGATTTTATCGCTGACGTCCTCGCTCTTGCAAGGAATACCGCCAATTAAAATATTCAGAGATTCGCCGCTGACGGCGCTTGCCATAGGCTTGGTTGCCTGCTCTCTCGCTAAGTGAGGCAGAAGGTCATTGATATAGAATACAGGCTCACTATCCTCCTCGCCCAGGCAGATGGAAACAACCTCGCCGCTTTCCAAAACCACAGAGCCGTGAATAGCCAAGGGAATGGCAAGCCACTGGTATTTGCGAAGGCCGCCGTAATAATGGGTCTTGAAGAAGGCCATCTGGCTATCCTCATAGAGGGGATTTTGCTTCAAATCGATACGGGGAGAGTCAATATGGGCGGCAAGAATACGGATGCCGTCCTTATCCAAGGGGGCGGTTCCCTTTCTAATCAGGAAAAGGTTTTTGCCACGGTTGTTATAATAACGAAGAGCGCCTGCTTCCAGCTTTTCGCCAAAGGTATAGGGGGTATAGCCGGCAGCCTCTGCCATTTTCACGCCCTCACTGACGGCTTCTCTTTCGGTTTTCGCCTTGTCTAAAAATGCGGCGTAGGAGGTAGCATAGGCAAAAATTGCCTTCATCGTATCCTCGTCTGCCGTTTCATAAAAGGATTTTTTCTGATAGGTCAGCTCTTCTGCCTGGTTATTCGTTTGCTTTTCTTCCATTTTGATTGCCTTTCGTTATTTTATAAAATTGCTTTTGCTTTATGAAAAACGGTTTTGATACAAGCGCATATACTCCCGATAGGCGCGGTTTACCAAAATCACGTACTGCCGTGTTTCGGTATAGGGGATAGAGTCAAGCGTCGGGTCGCTCTGGAGCCACCCTGCCACCGTCCCGGGACCTGCGTTATAGGCGGCAAAGGCTATTCGCCAATCGCCAAAGCGCTTATATAGCTTGGATAAATAATAGGTGCCCGCGCGGATGTTCACGGCAGGCGATGCCAAGCCGTCAGGAGGTAAAGACAGTTCCTCTTGGATTTCCCGATAGGTAGCAGGCAGAATTTGCATCAGCCCAACGGCACCTTTGGGAGAAACCGCATTTTTGCGAAATCCGCTTTCTGTTTTGATAACGGCGTAAATAATATAGGCGGGAACGTCAAAATCGGCAGAGGCAGATGAAACCTCCTCCCAAAACACGATAGGATGGGACCAGCAAGGAAAGATAAAAAGGATAAGCACACAGATGACCAAAAGCACAGCGAGCAGCTTCAAGGAAAATGCAACGGTATTTTTGGCTTTTATGGTGATGCCTCCGATTCTGCCATTGTTTATGGCTGGCTTTTTATAATATTTTGATGCCAGAACAGGGTTGCCTTTTCAATGAGGTCATCAAGTGAACCGTCGTTTACAATGCAAAAATCCGCTTGCGTCTGATAGAAATCGTCCGTTGGCTGTGCCGCAAGACGCGCCTCGGCGGCAGATGCGGCGAGGCCGTCCCGTTCTATAATACGGGAAAGGCGCACCGCCCTTGGTGCCAGAACGGCAAGGGTAACGTCGCACTCGGTATGAAAACGGGATTCAAATAGCAGAGGCGCATCGACCACCGCCGCTATTCTTCCCTTTTCAGCCTCCAAGCGCAAAAGACGCCTGGTTTCCGCCAATATATGGCGGTGGGTAATGTCATTCAGCGAAGCAAGCCGCACTTTTTCCTCCGCACCGCCGCAAAAAACCTTGGCGGCCAAAAGCGGACGGCAAACGGCGCCTTTCTCGGTTAAAATATCAGCCCCGAAGCGCTCCTTTAATTCCTCTACACAGGGCGAGGGCTGGGAAATGATGGCGTGATACAATGCATCCGTATCAATGCAATAGGCGCCAAGCGCGGCAAATGCCTTGGAAACAACGCCTTTTCCGCTACCGCTTCCGCCTGTCAGACCGATTATCTGCATCCTTTTCCCTTCTTTCTGCTATAAGAGGCTCAAAAGGGTTTCTTGCAGAAACACCTCTCTTTCTATATTGTAACATTTTTCCTTTTAATTGTCAATTCAAAATACGCTTCTTTTTCTTTTTTTATGTGTCCTTTTTCGGCAAAATACACGAAAAGAGCGAAACCAGGTCAATGGAATTCCCTATTCTTCATTATGCGAAGAACAAAGTCGCTTTTATACCCACTTTCGTCAAAACCGCAAGAAAAAGACAGGCAGGCAACTTTTAATACCTTTCGTTCTTTTGTGTTGACAAAAAGATAAAACGATGGTATAATACTATGAGAATGAAGACTTTCGAAAGGAGAATCAGCTTGAAAGATTCGAATTCTGTTTTCAATACGTCTTTTCCGATGGACAATCCGTCTGTGCGTCCCCTTCCCTCCGCCGAGGAGCTGAAGGAAGCTTTGGCGGCATCCGAAAAGTCGGACACCCGTCAGGTGCTGACGGCTCTTTTTGACGAAAACACCTTTGTTGAGCTTGGTGTATATATGAAAAAGAGCTTTTCCGAATACGCATACACGGGAGAAACCAACGATTTTGAAGGGGTTATTTGCGGCTATGGCGCCATCGACGGTCAGCTGGTGTACGCCTTTGCCCAGGATATTTCCCGTATGAACGGCGCTATGGACGATACCCACGCCAATAAAATCGTATCCCTTTACAAGATGGCGATGCGCAATGCCGCGCCCGTGGTCGCCGTTTTCAACAGCGCAGGGGCAGACATTTACGAGGGCGTCAGCTCTCTTGCCGCCTACGGTAAGGTAATGCGCGCCGTGGCAGAGGCCTCCGGCTTTATTCCCCAGATTGCCATTGTTTCGGGCGATTGCACGGGAATTGCTTCCCCTCTCGCCGCCTGCTTTGACTTTATCGTGGCAGTTGAGGGCGCCTCCTTCTACGTGCGTTCTCCCGAATTCAGCGGAACCAACGAAGCAAACGAAACGGTAGCCGCCTTGGTTGCCAAGGACGGTGCCGCGGCTGCTGCCGAGGTTAGAACCCTTCTCTCCTATATTCCTGCCAACGCCGAGGAGGGCGTTCGCCCCGGAAGATGCGCTGACAGCTTGAATCGCTTGCTCGGCGACCAGAACTTCGGACAGGATTTGCACAATATGCTGGCAGTCCTGGCGGATAACGGCATTTACAAGGAAATTTATCCCGAAACTGCTCCCTCCTTTATGACTGCCTTTACCTGTATTGGCGGCGTAAGATGCGCCGTTTGCGGCAATACCGTTCAGGACGGAACGGCTATGCTGAGCGGTATGGAGGCGCGTAAGGCTGCTCGCTTTGTTTCCTTCTGTGACGCATTTTCTATCCCCTTGATTACCATCGTCGATACGGCAGGCTTTGCCTTCTGCAAAAAGAAGGAAAACACCGCTTTCGTACTTTCTCTCTCCTCCCTTGCCTTTGCTTACGCCAAGTCGCAGATGCCGAAAATCAGCGTTATTGTAGGGCGCGCTATTGGCGGGGCCTACACCCTTCTTGGCTCTAAGGCGCTTTGCGCGGACGTTGCTTACGCCCTGGCAGATACCGAAATCGGCGCTCTTTCTGCCGATGCCGCCGTTGCGTTTGCCTGGAATGACCGTGTCACGCTGGACAGAAGTCGCGAAAGCTTGGAGGAGGAATGGAAGGCGACCCTCGCCTCTCCCGTTGCTGCCGCCTGCAAGGGTGAAATTGATGACATTATCACCGTATCCGAAATGCGTCAGCGCATTTGCTCGGCGCTTCTGATGCTCGCCGCCAAGGGCACCGTATCCAAAAAGCGGCACAGCATTTTGCCGCTGTAAGGAGGACGCTATGGGGTTTATTCAAAGCAATTTACCGTGGCTCATCGTGTGCTTCATTCTGCTTGCTCTGTTCTTGACCTTCTTCATTCTGTATATGCATTCTTACTTGCAAATGCGTAGAAAAAAGAAGGCAGAAGGAGAAATCAAGCATCTGCACATTGATTCTCATGACGAAAACGAGCTTCCGGAGGACGTGCTGGTGGCACTGCTCACCGCCGCCGTTGCCTACATTTACGGCAAGAAAAAGACGAAATTCCGTGTTGTTTCCTTCCGCCACGTTTCTTCCAAGAACGGGCAATAATCGCATATCTTTTGGATTAGAAAGGATGTATTCTTATGAAAAAGTTTAATATTACGGTGCTTGGTAAGACATACGAGGTTTTGGTGGAGGATATGGGCGACGTGATTGCCGATGCTCCCTCTACCCTTCCTACCTCCGCTTATACCACGGCTGACGTTATTCCCGCAGAGCCCGAAAAGGAGCGCCAGATTGCCTCCCCTGTCAGCGGTATCATCCGTGAAATTCTGGTTGAGGTCGGCATTAAGGTAGAGCAAGGCACGCCCCTTTGCATTTTGGAGGCAATGGAAATCCAGAACACCATCCCTGCGCCCGAGGACGGCATTGTTTCTCAAATTTTCGTACAAGAAGGCTCCGCTGTGGAGGCAGGAACAGTATTGATTACCTTACATTGAGGTAGGTTTTTATGCCAAGATTAAAAATAACCGAAACGGTTCTTCGCGGCGCGCAGGAATCCTTAGCCAATGCCCGTATGACAACGGCTGAAATGGTGCCCATTTTGCCTATTCTGGATAAGGTGGGCTATCATTCCTTAGATGCCTGGGGCGGTGCTACCTTTGACACCTGCCTGCGTTACCTGAACGAGGACCCCTGGAAAAGACTGCGGATTATCCGTGCCAACGTCCGAAACACCAAGCTGATGATGGTGCTTGGCGGACAGTGCCTCTTGGGATATTCCCATTATCCCGACGATATCGTGCAGTTCTTCGTGCAAAAATCCATTGCCAACGGCATTGATATTTTGCGTATGTATGACCCTTTGAACGACGTGCGAAACCTGGAGGTTCCCATTCGTGCGGCGAAGCGGGAAAAGGCAACCGTGCAAGGCACCATTTGCTGCACGGGCGAGAATGCCGACAATGGCAAGTATTACCTGGATTATGCCAAGAGGCTCTTGGATTTGGGGGCAGACTCTATTTGTATCCAGGATACCGCAGGGCTTTTGCGCCCGTACAGCGCCTATCAGATTATTAAAACACTGAAGGCGTATGATCCCAATATACAAATTCAGCTTAGCACCCACTATACCTCGGGATTGGCTTCTATGACCGTTCTAAAGGCGGTGGAGGCTGGGCTTGATATCGTGGATACCGCCATCTCCCCCTTCTCTCTCGGTGCTTCTCAGCTTTCTACCGAAACGATTTTGTCCACACTGCGTAAAACGCCCTATGAAACCGAGCTTGATACCTACGCCTTGAACCAGGCGGCTGAATACTTCACCAGCATTAAGCTCCGCTATTTGCGTACAGGACAGATGAATGAACGCATTTTTGATACAAACGTTTCCGCCTTGGAAACGGGTGTTTCAGGTGAAATGCAGCATCACGTACAAAAACGCCTTCGCCAAGCCAAAAAGGAAAGCCGCTTTGAGGAGGTTATGGAGGAAATTCCTCGGGTTTTGGCAGACGCGGGACACGTTCCCTTGGTTTCCCCTATATACGAGATTATCGGCACGCAAGCCATCATCAACGTGTTGACAGGTGAGCGCTACAAGGTCGTATCGACCGATTTCCGCGAGTTAATCCGCGGCAGCTACGGCACGCTTCCCTCTCCCATCAGCCGCGATTTCCAAAGGAAAATCGTGAAGGACGGGCAGATTGTCACGGAGCGCCCTGCCCTTCAGCTGGCGCCTGCCGTTGAAAAATACCGTATACAGGCCGCCCCTTATGCCGAGCAGGAGGAGGACCTTCTCTCCTTGGCACTTTTTGAGCAAAGCGCCACCCAGTTCTTTGAATGGCGCAAAAAGCAACGCTATAATCTGGACGGACGGGGACGGGTTTCCTCTAAATCCGCCGTTCATCCCATATAACAAAAAAGACAGAAAAACGGTTTTTTTCCGTATTTTCTGTCTTTTCTTTTGCCCTTTTAAGAGGGCTGGTTCTTTTTGATAAGCGACTCTATTTTTCGCTTAATTTTACTGTTTCCTCTTGCTACCCCGAACTCGGTAAAGCTAATACAGCCCTCAAAGGCATCGTTACTTATATACGCAACGCCCTTCCCGAAGAACACGGAACGAAGATTTTTACAGTCGGCAAAGGCCCCTTCGCCTATAACGGTTACGTCGTTTGGAATAGTAACCTCCTTCAGCGTTTCGATTCCGTAGAACGCCTCTGCGCCTATCCGCTCAACTCCCTCAGGTATTATAAGGCTTTCAAGCAGAGCGCCGTTGACAAAAAAGCGCTTTAAGCTTCCAAAGGGAGCACTACCGAAAAAGTAGGAGGTCGTATCCATTTGAAACTCCGTTTGGGTATAGAGCGCCAAATCCTCTACGTACACCGTTTCTAACAGGGGGCACCCTGCAAAGGCGGTGGTGCTGGCTTTCTCTGCCCCACTAAAGTGAAGCTCCTTTAACAGAGCCCAGCCAAAAAAGGCGTGCCCTCCCAAATAAGAAAGATGCCGCGGAATAGTGAGGCTTTCGCTACCCAGACAATCCTGGAAGGCGCAATCCCCGATATAGGAGATATTAGGCGGCAAGGTGTCCATACGCAGATGCTGGCAGTTATAAAAGGCTCCTACCCCGATTTTCCGTATACATTTCGGCAGAGAAAGGCTACCTAAGGAGATACAGCTTCTGAATGCGTTTTCGGGAATTTCCTCGATACCCTCCCCCTCCCAGCGCAGTTCTTCAAGTCCCGTTGCGCCATCAAAGCAGTAGGGACCTATCGAGCGAAGCTTCACGGGCAATGCAATGCCTCTTAACGCACCGCAGTCCGCAAAGGCTTTCTTTCCGATGCTCTCCAAGGACGCAGGAAGATTAATTTCCTCCAAAGCCCTGCAATAATGAAAGGCGCCTTCTTTAATGGTGTGTACGGTGTCGGGCAAAGCGACTCTCTTTAAGCCGATGCAGTTGGAAAACAGGTATTCCTCAATCACCGATACCCCGTTTGGAATATCAATGCTTTCTAATTTACTGCATCCTGCAAAAGCACCGTATCCAATCTCGGTCAAGGAACCAGGCAAATGAACGCAACGCAGGCATAGCAGACTCTGAAAAGCGTTCTTGCCTATTGCCCTCACGCCCTCGCCGATATAAATTTCCTCGGCGTACGTATACGGTAGAACGGCGCTTTGGTCTACCTCTGTCACGCCCTCGATGCGGACAACCTTTTTCCTTTCCTCTTCTGTCTTTCTTTTCAAGGTGTACCGATGCGAATCGTAGTCAAGCTCGTCCCCTTCGACAACGGAAAAGGTTTGCTTTTCTGCCTCGGCGAAATACAAAATGCCGCTTTTTTCTCCGCGGATAACGGAAATCCCAACCAGCTCCCCGTTTTCAATGACGTAGCTTTCCCGTTCAATCGATACACGGTAGGTGCTTTCAGAGGAGGAAGCAAGAACTCTGTACGGTTGGGGAGAGGAATGCCAGAAGCGCACGCATTGAAGGTAGTAGGCATCGGCAATACTGTCCCACGCCTGCCATTGCTCCTCGGAATATTGCTTGTTATTATCCATCGTGCCTGCTTTCATCCTTCCCAACCGACAAACTTTTAGTGTTTTTTAAGCTTCCTTCGGCGCCTCAGCAATAATCTTTTGGGCTACGTTCGCGGGAACCTCCTCATAGCGGACGAAGGTAAAGTCGAAGCGCGCGCGACCTTGGGTCATAGCACGCAGAGCCACCACGTAATCCGTCATTTCGGCGGTAGGTACTTCGGCGATAACGACCTGCTGCCCTGCTTTATGGGCGGCTTCTATGCCGTTTACACGGCCACGGCGACGGTTGAGGTCACCCATAACGTCACCCACGTACGCATCGGGGGTATAGACACGCAGCTCACCCACAGGCTCAAGCAGCACGGGAGAGGCGTTGGGAATACCGTTCTTGTATGCCAAGGCGGCAGCCAGCTTAAAGGAAATCTCGTTACTGTCTACATCGTGATAAGAGCCGTCATACAGATTGGCAGCCAGGCGAACCAGGGGATATCCTGCCAAGACACCGTGTGCCATACAATCCTGCAAGCCCTTTTCAACAGCGGGGAAATAGTTCTTGGGTACGGAGCCGCCAACAACCGAGGTGGTAAAGGTGAGTCCCTCCTCCTCGCCGGGCTCGAATACGATTTTAACGTGACCGTACTGACCGCTTCCGCCCGACTGCTTCTTATGCTTTCCTTCCGTGTCTACTCTCTTTCTGATGGTTTCACGGTACGGGATACGGGGCGTTTCCAGAACAACGGAGGTGCCAAAGCGATTCTTCAGCTTGGCAACGGCAATATCCAGATGGGTATCGCCCAAGCCGTACAGCACCAGCTGCTTGGTTTCGGCGTTGTTTTCAAAGCGCATAGTGGAGTCCTCCTCCAAAAGCCGCGCAATACCGCCCGAAATCTTATCCTCGTCGCCCTTTCCCGCAGGCACGACAGCCTTGGAGGCATATGCCTTGGGGTAAGTGATTTTTGCGTATTCGGCGTTGCTCTCGCCGTTGGTCAAGGTATCGTTGGTGCTGGTGGCAACCAGCTTGGAGGTCATACCGATGTCACCGCAGGCAAGCTCCTGCACCTCCTCCTGCTTCTTGCCGCGCACTACGTATATACGGGAAATCTTTTCCTGGGTGTCGCTGGTCAGGTTCCGCAGGGTGTCATCACGGCGCAAGGTACCGTTCATAACCTTAAAGAAGGACATTTTGCCCACAAAGGGGTCGGAATAGGTTTTGTATACGAAGAGGGAGGTTACGCTTCCCTCCTTATCAATGGCGATTTCGTCGCCGTCCTCGGAAAGCTCCACCTTCTTGGCGGTATGACGGGGATAGGAATCCGCAATGGTATCAAGCAGGGTCTTAACGCCCCACATCTTGGTTGCGGCACCGCAGAACACGGGAACGATTTCACCCGAAATAATACCGTTATGGATAGCAAGCACCGAATCCTCACGGGAAATGGGCTCACCCGCAAAGAACTGCTCCATTAATGCCTCGTCTGTCTGGGCGATGGACTCATACAGCATATTTCTGTACTTCTCCGCAATTTCCATAAACTGCTCGGGAATAGGCAGAGATACGTAGTCACCTGTTGCGGAGTCAAAGATATAGCTTTCAAAGTCAAGCAAATCCAAGAAGCCCGTTACCTTATCCTCGTCAATCATAGGAATCTGCACGGGACAAACGGCAACACCAAAGCGCTCACGCAGGGCTTCAAATACCTTATAGAAGCGCGCCTCGGGGTCATCAAAGCGGTTGATAAAGAAGGACTTGGGAATACCAAGCTCCTCTGCCATATCCCAGGCAAGCTCGGTGCCGACCTCAATACCTGCCTTACCGTCAACCACGATTAAAGCGGCGTCTGCCACACGAATGGCTTGACGAACCTCGCCCTCAAAGTCGGGGTAACCGGGGGTATCCAGGACGTTGACCTTTATGTTCTGCCAAACCAAAGGAGCGATAGAAGCGCTAATGGAAAATCCGCGACGGATTTCTTCTGCGTCATAGTCGCTGACCGTATTTCCGTCTGTCACCTTGCCGAGTCTGTCGGTTGCCTTTGCGATATACAGCATCGCTTCTGCCAGCGAGGTTTTTCCTGCGCCGCCGTGACCGAGCAAGCATACGTTTCGAATGTTTTTGGTTTCAAACAATTCCATTGGGTGTTCTCTCCTTATGTTTTCATTTACCGATGCATACCAATTATCTCAATCAGAAAGCGTGCCCACCAGTTTGCGAGCAACGCCATATACACCTGTTACACCCATTATACATTGTTTTTTTGATAATTGCAATAGTTTTTTGTATTAAATTACCAAAAAAATTAAAAAAAATAATTTTTTTTGGTTATTTTGCACATTTTCCCTGCCATAAATTTTTGCAAAATAACATTTTATCGATTTCATTCAGCACGGCAGTTTTCCGTTTGCTCCATAAGGGCGCCAGCAAAAGCGCCTCGGGGCCGTCGCCCGTCAGCCGTCCGATAACGGTATCCTGCGGCAACAGCGTCAGCTGCTCTACCACCGTTTCGATATACGCCTCTTCTGTCATGGGCGTATATTCTCCCCTCTCATACAGCGCCGCCAAGGGAGTGCCGCGCAGCACGTGAAGAAGGTGAAGCTTCACCTCGTCCGGATGAATACGCGCCATTTCTCGGGCAGAGTGCAGCATATCCTCCTTATCCTCCCCGGGAAGCCCATTAATCAGATGAACAGCAATGCGGATTTTGTCGGACACCTCACGCAGACGGTAAAAGCCAACAAGGAAATCGCCATAGGTATGGCAACGGTTAATGCGAAGCGCCGTTTCATCCTTTACGCTTTGCAGCCCAAGCTCCACGGTCAAATCCGTTTTTTCGGCAACCTCCGCTAAAAGCGCCACCACCTCCTCCGAGAGGCAATCGGCACGGGTGGCAATATGAAGCGCCACGGAATCGGGCAAGGCAAGCGCCGCCCCGTAGACACGGCGCAAATCGGCAATAGGGGCGTAGGTATTGGTGTGCGCCTGTAAATACGGGATAAATTTAGCCCCCTGCCACTTTTTCTCTACCCTTTCTCTTTGTATTTCGAACTGCTCGGCAATCGAAAGAAGGGCGCTGGGAGCAAAGTCGCCGCTCCCCCTTGGGGAGCAGTAGATACAGCCGCCCCGTCCGCACCGCCCGTCAATATTCGGACAGGAAAAGCCTGCGTCCAAGGTAATTTTGGCGCACTTTACCCCGTAGGTGCTTTTCAGATAATAATCGTAGGTATAATACCGCTTGTTGGAATCGGAATAAGGAAAAGGATTGCTTTCCCTTTGGGTATTCCTCCTAGCCATCGTATACCCCCCTTCCTTTCTGAACTGTTTATCTTAAAGAGAAGCCGCAAGGGCTTCCCTGCGGCGTTCTTATGCTTGTGAGGACGAATCGTCCTTTTTCTTCAAATAGGGCAAAATCTCGTAAATTGCCGAGATGCCGATAATCTCCGCCTTGCCCTTCAAGGAGGAGCAGCGCTCCACACACCCCTTGGGCATCACGATTTTACGGAAGCCTAAGCGATACGCCTCCTTGGCGCGGTATTCCACGTGGGACACCGCCCGTACCTCGCCTGCCAGACCAAGCTCGCCAAAGGCAATCATATCGTCGGGAATGACGGCATCGGTAATGGCGGAAATCAAGGAAATGCACACCGCCAAATCCGCGGCGGGCTCGTCCAAGCGCATACCGCCCGCAATATTGAGGTATACGTCATTCTGATAAAAGCGCAGACGCAAGCGGCGCTCCAATACGGCAATCAAGAGGCACATACGGTTGTAGTCAAACCCGTCGCAGGTGCGGCGAGGACTGGGGAATACCGTTTGCGCCACCAACGCCTGTATTTCGGTAATCAGAGGGCGGCTTCCCTCCATCACACAGCAAGCCATACTGCCGCTGACGCCCGCGGGGCGCCCCTGCATCATCACCTCGGAGGGGTTGGCGATTTCCTTTAAGCCCAAGTCACCCATTTCAAATACGCCGATTTCATTGGTAGAGCCATAGCGGTTCTTCATGGCACGGATAATGCGGTATGCCTGGCGTCTGTCACCCTCAAAATACAAGACGGCATCCACCATATGCTCCAAAATCTTGGGACCCGAAATACCGCCCTCCTTGTTGACGTGTCCAACCAGGAAAACCGCCGTTCCCGTTTCCTTGGCGTAGCTGATAAAGGTCATCGCGCATTCACGCACCTGGGTCACGCTACCCGAAACGGAGGTAAATCTATCGCTATACACGGTCTGGATAGAGTCCACAATCAGGACGCTGGGAGCGATACGCTTGCATTCGTCCATAATGGCGTCCGCATTGGTTTCGGTCAGAATGTACAGCTCGCCGCTATTGACTCCGAGCCTGTCCGCACGGAGCTTTATCTGCCCCTTGGACTCCTCGCCCGACACGTATAAAACACGGTGATTCTTGGAAAGCTCGTTTGAAATCTGCAAAAGCAGGGTGGATTTACCGATACCGGGCTCACCCGACAAAAGCACAACGGACCCCAAAACCAGTCCGCCGCCCAACACTCTGTCAAGCTCCTGCATACCCGTTTCGCTTCTCATATACGAGGGCAGCGCCGCCTCGGTCAAAAGCTCCGCCTTGGCGCCCGATGAGGAACGGGGACGCTCGCTTCCCTTTTTATCCGCTACGGGAGCCGCTTCCTCCTCCATCGTATTCCACGCCTCGCAGTCGGGGCATCTGCCCAACCATTTTTTACTTACGTATCCACATTCGCTACAAACGAAGATGCTTTTTTCCTTCATTGTCACGCTTGCCTTTCCTTTTCTTTATTTCATAATAGCACAAAGCAGCAAAAAACACAATCTTTTTTGATAGCTTTCGTCCAATAAATTTTTTTCGTCCTCCTCATTGGAGAGAAATCCGCATTCCACCAGGACCGCAGGCGTCTTGACGCCGTCAAGCAAATAAAGCGACTCGTCCGCCGCCTTGGGCAGGCGCCCGTTATCCTGCTGCAGATGGGCTTTTACTATTCCTTGGATGCCCTCCGCCAAACGGCGGCTTTCCTGGTTTTGGGCGTAATACACCTGCAAGCCCTTGTATTTGGCAACGGGAAAGGCGTTCATATGTATGCTGAGAAAAACCGCATCCGTATATTGCCGCATCAAATCCTTGCGATTTTTCAAATCGCACCTTTTCCGCATCCCATAAATATCCTCCCCCTCCTTCAAGACCAAGGAATCCTCGGTGCGGCTTTGGATAACCCGATAGCCAAAGAGGGACAAAAGCTCACCTAAGCCGAGAGCATAGCGCAAATTCAAATCCTTCTCCAGCGTTCCACCCACTCCCTGGGTGCCGCCGTCCGTTCCGCCGTGTCCCGCGTCCAGAATCACCACAGGGGACGCCGAGGCAGAAACGGGCACCATAGCCTTAGGCAGAAAGGATTCCTGCGCCATATAGGAAATAACGGTAAAAATCAGCAAGCAGAGCGCGATGCTTTCCACGCCCCTTTTGCTAAGCATACGAAAAAAGCCTTGCATATAGTAATCCCCTTCATAAAACGGTATCATATTTTATGAAGGGGAGCTTTATAATATTTCTTTTAATTCTTTTTCTTTGCCTTGTGTTTGGGAATCAGGAAATAGACGTTGCGAAGCCCTAAGGAATACGCAAGGGCGGAAACACCCATCATAGGCAAGGAGGAGAGGGTGTAGAAAACAACGCCGCTCAAGGCATAGACGAAGTCCGTATCGGGAAGCCACGTAACGATAAAGCTGAAAATTCCTGCATACATTCCCTCAAAAAGCCCCACGACCAACCGCATAATAACGTAAAGCGTGCGCGCGGCGTCTGCCGAGGTGAAGAGATAGCCGAACAAGAAGCCGATAATCATCAGAAGCGCAATAAAGAAATTGGGAACGCTTGCCCAAAAGGAAAGCTTCCAAGGGTAGGCGCGGCTCTTTTCCTTTCTTCCCTGCTCAATGCGAATGGCGTCCTTGGCTCCCTCCTCCCACATAACGGTGTAGATGAGATAGAGGTAAAACAGCGTAGCAAACACGCTGAAGCACAGCGAAAGGATTGTATTCTTGCTGGAAGCCATCATTAGCACAATGCCGAACATCGTCATTCCCAGCTGGTTGACAAACAGTCGGCTAATTAGATGCAGGTTGGTTTTGAAAAAATTCATATTTCTCTCCGTTTTTTTGACAATTCTCCGCCTTCGTGGGGGAAAATGGGGATTTTTTGACAAAATATCAGTTTATCTTCTCTATTTTAATAGAAAGTTGTGTCTAAACTAATACGGAAAGTTAAATTATTCATTATTCACAGAATATTCACTTTTAGAGAGCTTGTTTTTTGTATAATAGAGGCGTGATAGATTTCCCCTCCGCAAGCGTGCGGTGGGGCAAGAAAGGACAGGGCAATTATGGCTACCTTAACCTTAAAAAGCGAAGAAATGAAGCTCTTCCCCCCGTTGCTTCGTGAATTTGCTTCGTATAAATCCGTTATTGAGGGCTGCTCCGAAAAGACGGTTTGCGAGTATCTGCTGGATTTACGCACCTTCTTCCGCTATCTGGAGGCAGAGCGCCTTGGAATTGACTTGGAAAGCGAAGATTTTACCAAAATCGACATTCGCCATATCGGTGCCGCCGATATTTGCAAAATTACGGGCTCCGAGGTGCTGGCGTTTATGCTGTACGCAGGCGAAAACCGCAGCAACGGCTGGGCGGCAAAGTCCCGCAAGCTCTCTGCCTTAAAAACCTTTTTTAAGTATCTGAGAGTCAACAAGCATTTGATTGACACCGACCCCACCGCCGACATCGGCTCTCCCCGTAAGCGCTCTACCGTCCCGAAGGTTCTGACCTTGGAGGAAAGCATACATCTTTTGGAGGTTATCAAAAACGATACGGAGTCTGCCACGGTTTTGCGGGATTATGCCATCGTCACCCTGTTTTTGAACTGCGGCATGCGTCTTTCCGAGCTTGTTGGCATCAATTTAACCGATTTGGACCAGCAGCTCCGCTCTTTGCGTGTTCTCGGTAAGGGTAACAAGGAGCGTATTGTGTATCTGAACGATGCCTGCCGCGCCGCCCTTGTGGACTACATCGTATTCCGCCAATCCCAGGACACCTCCCGTATCAAGACCACCGCCCTCTTTATCAGCTCCCGCTATCAGCGCATCAGCAACAAGACGGTGCAATGGATGATATATAAATATATGGATATGGCAGGCTTTGCGGGACGGGGCTTTTCCGTTCACAAGCTCCGCCATACGGCGGCGACCCTGATGTACCAGACGGGAAACGTGGACGTGCGTGTATTAAAGGATATACTCGGTCACGCCCAGCTGAACACCACCCAGATTTATACCCATATCAACGATGAAAATATGGCACACGCCATTGATGCCAATCCCTTGGCGCACATTAAGGTAAAGAAGACCCCAAAGCCCGTTTCTGTCGAGGATGATGAGGAGGACTGACACCCTTCACGCCTTTTCCTTTTTTCTCATATTCTGAAAAAAGGAAGGGGGACCGCTATGGGAAGCTTATATTACATAGGAAAACGAAAGCGCCATCGGGCGCGCCGCTTTTTCCTTTCGCTCTTCATCACGGTTTTCTTATTGATTTTGCTCTTTAATAAGCAGTTATATCCTCATATCAAGACGCTGACAGAAGCGGAAATCACCAACCGTATGACCGCCTGTTGCTCAGAAATCATAGGAAAAATTTTGGCAGAAGCCAACATCACCTACGAAGACCTGATTTCCATCCAAAAAAACGCAGAGGGAGAAATAACCGCCCTTTCAGCAGATATGGCGCTCTTGAACACCCTGCGCTATAAGATTGCCCAAGGGCTTTTATCCGCCCTGCGCCAGGGGGATATTCTCTCGGTTTCCCTTCCTATATCCAACCTTTTCGGTATTCTCTTTTTATCGGGACAGGGGCGAAGCCTCTCTGTTAACGTACAGACGGCAAGCAGTATGGAGGCAGGCTTTCACGCCACCTTGAAGGAGGCAGGCATCAACCAAACGCTACATACCGTAAGCTTCACGATGAAGATGGATTTATACTATCTTTTACCTATTAAAACTCAAAAAATGACCTTTACCCATTCCTTTTGCGCCGCTCAAACGGTGATTGTGGGAAGGGTGCCCGACAGTCTGACACAAATCAACCGATTTGGCGAGGACGGCACACTGCTTGACGACGTTACCATCGACGATGCGGTAGACTTCGGGCATATCGTAAACTAAAGGTCTGAAAGGAAGATTATGACTCTCGGAAGTAAAATTTGCGCCCTTCGCAAAAAGCTGCATATGACCCAAAGCGAGCTGGCGGGGACCGAAATTACCCGTAATATGCTCAGCAGCATTGAAAACGGCTCCGCTTTCCCTTCCCTCTCTACTCTTGGCTATCTTGCCAAGCGCTTGGAGGTGCCCGTTGGGTATCTGCTTGACGAGGACGGGGATTTTCTCACGTATAAAAAGATGGAAATTCTCCCCATTCTCAAGCGCCATTTAGAAAAAAAGAACCATAGAGAGGTTCTGCGCCTTTGGGAAAAGAGCCTGGGAGAGGTGGACGATGAGCTTGCCCTGCTTTTAGCGGAGGCATCGGTGGAATACAGCTTTCAGCTTTTGTATGACGGCTCCCTGCAAACTCTCTCCAAAACCGTCGCCAAGGCCTTGGACTTTTGCAACAGCACCGTGTATCCCACCCAGCATATCAGAGCCAAAATCGAGCTTTTGCGCGCTGTTTCCGACAACGCCCAGGCGCCGCGCTTTGAAATAGACACGGCGCTGTATACCGCCCTTTCCAATTCCGCTATTGCCACGGATCTGTATTTTTACGTAACGGAAAACACGGCGGAGCATTCCTATGCCGATGAGGTTTTGGCGGCGCATATGCGCGCCAAGCGCCTGATGAAGGACGGCAAATACAGAGACGCCGTCAAGAGCCTTGAGGATTTGGAGGGGCAAAAAACAACCGCCAATATTGGCGCCTTCGTGCTTTTTCGCATTTACGGTGACATTGAGCACTGTCACAAGGAGCTGCGCAATTTTGAGCTTGCCTACCGTTATTCCGGCAAGCGCTTATCTCTGCTTTCCGCCTTCCGCACATAAAAGCAAAAACAAGGAGATAAAAGATGAACAGAGCTATTTACGTACACGCATCTTCCTTCGAGCGTTTTAAGGCTGAGCTTACGTTTGCCCGCGATGCCGGCTTTCGAGCAGTTGGCGTTGACGTTGGCCCATTGGGGCATAAGGAGGAGGGGCTTGATTTAATAAAGCGCTGCCGTCTGTTGATGGATGAATACGGTATGGTTGCAACCCAGACGCACTTGGATTGCTATGACCCTCTTCTTTGCAGCACGGTAACCGACCCTGAACGCGATGCATCTATTCGTTACGGATTAAGGCTAACGGCCGCGCTCGGCGCAAAAGCGGGGGTTTATCATCCCCGTACCGCCATCACAAAGGGATATGATTGGCGAATTTCTTACGAACATAATCGCGAGGCGTTAAAGCCGCTTTTGGAAACGGCCGCAAAAGAGGGTGTTGCTGTTGCGGTAGAAAACATCCCGATTTTCCCCGATTGCCCGCAGCATCGCTTCTATTCCTCTGACCCCGATGACCTTTGCGAGCTTGTCGATAGCTTCAAGGATGCGCCGATAGGCATTTGCTGGGACACGGGCCACGCCAATTTAATGTCCTTCGACCAGCCCAAGGTTGTGCGTCAGCTCGGCTCTCGAATTATTTGTACCCATGTTTCCAGCAATTTCAAGGAGCAGGATTGGCACTTGCTTCCTCTTTACGGCTATTTAGATTGGCCCAAGCTGATGGCGGCCTTCCGTGATATCGGCTATAAAAGCGACTTAACGCTTGAATTGCGACAGGTGGACGTTCGCGCCGCCGCCAGCTTCAATCGACTCGCCTTTGACGCTGTAACCATTTTGGCGGATATTTTATCGGGAAAACAAGAAAAATAAGCATAAAAAACCGGCAGAAGCAAGCTTCTGCCGGTTTTTTATGCTACGTTTTTTGTTCTTTATGCTAAGATGCGACCCATCAGAACGCCCATAACGGACGCCATCATCAAGCCACGGGTCCAGCCGCTGGAATCTCCCAGACAATGTAGACCCTCTACGCTGGTATTGAAGTTTTCGTCCATCTGGACGCGGTTGCTGTAAAACTTCAGCTCGGGGGAATACAAAAGCGTTTCGTGAGAAGCGAAGCCGGGGACAACCTGGTCGACTGCCTGGATAAAGTGAATGATGTTGGTCATCGCACGGTACGGCATTGCCGCGGTGATGTCACCTGCAACGGCATCGGGCAAGGTGGGACGGACGTTGGACTGGGAAAGCTCCTTTTGCCAGGTTCTCTTTCCATCCAGAATATCGCCGAAGCGCTGTACAAGGATATGCCCTGCCCCCAGCATATTGGTCAGCTCGCCTACCTTTTGCGCGTAGGCAATAGGCTGATTAAAGGGGACAGAGAAATTGTGAGAGCAAAGAATGGCAAGATTGGTATTATTGCTCTTCAAATCCTTATAGGAATGGCCGTTTACCACCGCCAAATCATTATCATAATTTTCCTGGCTGACAAAGCCGCCGGGGTTTTGGCAGAAGGTTCTGACCTTGTTCTTAAAGGGAGCGGGATAACCCACAAGCTTAGATTCGTACAAGACCTTATTGACGGTTTCCATCACCTCGTTACGCACCTCAACACGAACGCCGATATCAACGGTACCCGGCTGATGGGCTACGTTATGCTCCGTACAAATTCTTTCCAACCAGTCAGCGCCGCGCCGACCCGTTGCCACAACGGTATGCTCAGCGAACACGGTGAGCTTTTCACTTCCCTTTTCCGCATAAATACCCACGCACTTATTTCCATCAAAGGCAAGGTCGGTGCAGGCGTAGCCAAAGAGGATTTCCACCCCGTGATTCAAGAGGTACTGCTCAATGGCGTAATACAAATCCTGCGCCTTTTCGGTGCCAAGGTGACGAATAGGGCAATCCACCAGCTTAAGACCTGCGCGAATGGCGCGCTTGCGGATTTCCTTGACCTCCTCGGACATACCAATACCCTCCACGTGGGTATCGGCGCCGAATTCCAAGTAAATGCTATCAGTATAATCAATGGTTTCCTGAGCAAGCTCCGCGCCAATCAGGGTGGGAAGGTCGCCGCCTACCTCGTAGGAGAGAGAAAGCTTGCCGTCCGAAAAGGCGCCCGCACCCGAAAAGCCCGTGGTAATATGGCAATAGGGCTTGCAGTTGACGCACTGCTTGGTCTTATGCTTGGGGCAGGTACGGTCCTCCACGGCCTTTCCTTTTTCGACAATCAAAATGCTTTTTTTAGAATTGTGTCTTATCATTTCAAGAGCCGTAAAGATGCCCGCAGGGCCTGCTCCAACGATAACAACGTCCTTTTTCATCGTATACTCCTCTTGTTTCAATAATAAAGCCAACCCAAAACAAGGGTTGACCATTCACCGAAATGTATTATATAACATTTTCTTCAAATTGTCAAGCCCTTACCACCTTTATTAACAGAAGCAAAAAAAAGGTCATTACATATGATAAAAATAGAGAAAAAGGAGGTTTTTCATATGTTCTATGAAAAAGAGAGCGCTTTTTTAGAGGGGACCTATCTGATAAGCGCCAATTCGGAAAACGGATTTTATGGGTATTTTGACAAGGTTTTTTCTCCATATACGCTTGACAAGCTACTTATCATACACGGCGGCTCAGGGACGGGAAAAAGCAGCGCTATGAGAAAGATAGCCGTCCAACTAAAAGAAGAGGGGGCATTAGTGGAGGAAATCCGCTGCTCCTCCGACCCCGACTCCTTGGACGGTGTTCTGCTACACAAAAACGAAAAAACCGTTGGAATAGTAGACGGCACACATCCTCACGCACACATTGCCCTGCTCCCGGGGCTACGGGATGAGGAATGGGATTTCAGCCGTTTCTTGGACGAGGGGGCGCTACAAAAGGAGGACACGCACATTCTCGATTTGCAAAGGCAAAAGAAAAAGGCGTACCAAAGAGCATACGCCCTCTTGGCGCCTGCCGCCGCCTGTCACAGGGAGGCTCTGCGACAAAGGGGCGAGAAATTTCATCTTGAAGCGGCGGCGCTCTCGGCGCGGCGGCTGCTCCAAAAGCTTCTGGGGGAGAAGGAGGCAAGAGGGGGCGCTTACACCCCACGGTTTATCCGCGCCTTTTCTATGAAGGGCGAAAGAGCCTTGGAGGCTTGGGCGCCCAAGGGGACACGCTTTGTGGAAATTCGGGGCGATAGGTATTCTGCCGAATGTTATCTATCAGCTTTAGCGGAAGAAGCTAAGGCGCTTTCTCTTCCCTTCGTGCCGTTTTCTTCTCCCTTATGTGCCGAGGCTTTGGACGGCTTATACTTTCCCCTTGAGCGTCTTGCCATTGTCAAGCATACCTTAGCGCCCAAGGAGAAGGTAGAGCGCACCGTCTACGCCACCCGCTTTTTATCCGAAAGACGGAAAGGCACCGTTACCCCCATACAAAGAATAGAGGAGGAATTAAAGAGAGAGGCACTTCTGGCATTAGAGGAGGCGGCAAGCCTGCACTTTGCGCTTGAGGCGCTTTATTCCTCTCATATGGATTTCGAGGGGCTTTCTCAAGAGGTGAGGGCAAAAGGGGATGCTTTAGCGCGTTTTTTGGAAAAATAACTGTCGCCATTGACTTTTGACACAAGGAGTGGTATACTATATGAACAAAAAGGTGTTGCGACAACACTGTCGCAACACCCTTCGTTATTTTATCAAAGCGCGGACACAACCGCCTCGGTATCCTCGGCGATAATCAATTCCTCATTAGTGGGAATCAGATATACCTTTACCTTAGAGCCTGCCTTGGAAAGACAGGTGGTTTCAATGGGACGCTTCACGGCATCGTTGGCTTCGTCATCGAAGTCAATGCCCAAGAATTCCAAGCCCTTGCAGGGCATTGAGCGAATGATGTTATTGTTTTCACCGATGCCTGCGGTAAAGACAACTGCATCCAAGCCACCCATAGCGGCGGCGTAAGCGCCGATATATTTCTTGACCTGGTATGCCAGCATATGAATGGCAAGAGAGGCTCTTTCGTCCTTTCTTTCCTCCATTGCCGTGCGGCAATCACGGAAGTCGGAGGATGCGCCGTAAACACCCAAAATACCGCTCTTCTTGTTCAGAACCGTGTTAATTTCCGCGGCAGAAAGATTTTCCTTTTCCATTAAGAAGGAAACGATAGCGGGGTCAATGGCGCCCGAGCGCGTTCCCATCATCAAACCGTCAAGAGGCGTGAAGCCCATCGTGGTATCCAGAACCTTACCGCCCTTTACAGCCGCAATGGACGAGCCGTTGCCCAAATGGCAGGTAACGATTTTGGTTTCCTCGGCAGGCTTGCCAAGAATTTTAATCATTTCACGGGACACGTAGCGATGAGAGGAGCCGTGGAAGCCGTAACGGCGGATATGGTACTTCTCGCTGTATTCCTGCGGAATAGCGAAGGTATATGCCTCCTTTGGCATCGTGGAATGGAAGGCGGTATCAAATACCAGAACCTGGGGCACGTCCTTCATAACGTCAAGGCAAGCGTGAATGCCTACCAGGCTGGGGCCGATATGCAAGGGAGCAAGCTCGCGGCAAAGCTCCACCTTTTCAAGCACCTCCTCGGTTGCCAGAACGGAGCCCGTGAAGTAGGGACCGCCGTGCACCACGCGGTGACCAACGGCGCCGATTTCGCTCATAGAGCCGATACAGCCTACCTTGCTGTCCGTCAGCGTTTCGATAACCAGCTTAATGGCGTCCTCGTGGGTTTTGAGGTCTGCCAATCTTTCATAGGGCTCCTTACCGGGAACCTTGTGAGAAATGGCGCCGCCCTCTTCGCCGATTCTTTCGCATCCGCCCTTTGCCAGAGCCGTCTTAGACTCGGTGTTAAAGAGCTGATATTTCAGGGAGCTGGAGCCTGCGTTTACGATTAAAACGTTCATACGATATTTCCTTTCAAAGCGTTCATTTACATTTACCTCTTTTATTATACAGTTTTTTTCAAAAAAAACAAGTCTATTTTGATTTTTTCATTGATTTCCGCAAAGGAGGCGCAAAATTGAAGACCGTTGCCGTTATATGTGAATACAATCCCTTTCATTTGGGACACGCCTTTCAGCTTGCGGAAATCCGCCGCCAATTCGGAGAGGACGCCGCCATTATCGCCATTATGAGCGGTAGCTTCACCCAGCGCGGTGAGCCCGCCATCTTCGGAAAGGACGCAAGAGCCCGTATGGCGGTGGAGGCAGGCGCCTCGCTGGTCCTGGAGCTTCCCTTTCCTTATTCTGCCGCTGGCGCGGAATTTTTTGCCTCCGGTGCCGTTTCCATTGCCAACGCCCTGGGTATTGTAGACGTTTTATCCTTTGGAAGCGAGTCGGGCAATTTAGACGCCCTTTCTCTTTGCGCCCACCGCCTGGCTTCTCCCGAATTTGAGGCAGCGGCGCTTCAAAAAGCAAAGGAAAAAGGGAGCGCTCTCGGAACGGGCGCCCTTACCCCCTCGGTCTACGGTGCGCTATACGGCGAAGAGGAGGCTTCCCTTTTTGCCTCCCCCAATAACCTGCTTGCCTTGGCGTATTTGAAGGCGTTGCAAAAAACAGGCTCCCCTATTCTTCCCCACACCATTTTACGCAAGGGGGATTATCACGATGATAAGGGAAGCTCCTCGGGCTACGCCTCTGCCTCCTATCTTCGCGCGCTTATTTCACGGGGAAATATAGAGGAGGCGCTCCTTCATATGCCCTCTTGCATTCATTCCGCCGTGAAGGAGGCGTGGGAAAATGGAAACGGGGCTTGGCATATGGAAGCCTTCGGCTCCCTTCTTATCGGGCATTTTCGCCTTTATCCCGACCCTTTCGCCTCCTTTGCCGAGGCAGAGGGCGGGCTTTACCGTCGCATTGCCAAGGCGGCGAGGACAGCCACGGACTACCCTTCGCTGATTGCGTTGGCGACCACCAAGAAATACCCTGCCGCCCGTGTGCGCCGCGCCGCTCTCTTTTCTCTTCTGGGCGTTTCTCCTGCCGCGCTACGCCGCCCTGTTGCTTACACCCAGGCGCTGGCGATGGACGAAAAGGGACAGGCGCTTTTAGGGCAGATTCGCAAAAGCGCCGCTATTCCCGTTTTGACAAAGCCTGCCGCATACAAGGAATACGCCGCCATCAGGGAGGCGGCAGAGCTATCACAGCGCGCAGATGCCCTTTATACGGCGTTGACTGCCACTCCGCAAGCGGCGGATTATTTTATGAAAACCGCTCCTTATCGCAAATAAGGTCGATTTTCCACGATAAGTTTTTATACCGTTTTCCGTTAATATGATTGACAAAAGCACAAAACCGTGCTAAAATATGGAAAACGGAAGAGTTTGTATCTACCATTTCAAAGAAAGGAGCGAAAAAATGTTAACTGCAAACGGAATCCAGGGAAAATATCTTGAATATCTCGGAAAGCCGCTGGTTCGTCAAGGAAACGAGCTGTATTACGGCGATTTTTCCGAAAAATTTTATCTGTTTATTTTAATCCTCAAAGAAGAAAAGGACCCCAAGTTCGGCATCAACATCCCCACGGATGTTTTGATTCAAATTCTTCCTACGGACAACTCTATGCGCATTGAAAAGCAAAAGCAGGTCAAGAGCCTTACCGAAGCCTTTGAATTCGGCGTGGCTTGGCTGGAGCGTGCCAATCGCGCGTAAAAACCAAGGAGATTCAAAATGAAGTCTGCAAATACTGTTTGGAAAAGAACAACCATCAGCTTGCTTGCCTTCTTTGTTTTGACATCTTGTTTATTCACCTCGTGCGGTGCTCCCTCCTTTATACCTGACGAGGGAGAAAACGGTGATAGCAGCAAAGACGACATTCCCGTTATTGCTGTTCCCGACGTGCCGCCGGAGCCTCTTTTCTATAATTCTTACACCGGGCTGGTATGCGACGAAGAAATCGCCACGTACCGCCCGCTTTCTATCTGTATGGGCAATTTCGACGGAAAGCAACAAAATGGGCTGTCCTTTGCGGATGTTCTGATAGAAGCACCCGTGGAAAGCGGCGAAACGCGCCTTTGGATGGTGACTACCGCCTGGCGCAGTATCCCTTCCCTGTCTTCCCTTGCCTCCGCACGAAGCTACATGATGCCCATTGCCCACTCCCTTGGCGCTATTGCGGTTTACGCAGGGCGCGGCGACAAAACCAAAGCGCAGGACGCGCTCTATGCAGGTGATGCCATCAACACCGCCTTGCCCGGTGGCGCTGATGCCTTTTGGGTGGACGGTGAGGGCATTTTTACATCGGGTGAGCGCTTGCTTGCAAGAGCAACGGCAGACGGGTTTGCTTTAACGGGCGTCCCCACCTCCTTGCCATACGCTTTAGCGCCAACGGACAAGCCCTTTGCCCCGGGGGGCAATCCTATTACCAGCATCAAAATTGAGTACGGCGTTGGCAAGGAAGCCCTCTTCACCTATCAAAGGACTACCTCTCAGTACCTGGCACAGCGCAACGGCGCCGCCTACGGGGTGGGCGCCAACGGAGACTCCCTTACCTTCTCTAACGTGCTGATTCTCTTTCATAACGTTAACTATTATCACACAGATACCGACTCGTATTTTACCCTTGACACCCAGGCGGGCGGCAGTGGCTACTGCTATACGGGCGGCGGCGTTCTGCGGATAAGCTGGGAATACGAAGAGGGACAAGGTCTGGTTTTACGCACCGAAAGCGGCGAAAAGCTGATGCTAAACCGAGGCAGAACCTACATCAGTATGATGAAGGTTACCGATGCCCAAAAGATTATTGCAAAATAAAAAAAGACTGTGTCAAATGCTTGACACAGTCTTTTTTATCAGAATGCCAGCTTGCCAAGGCAGGCGGCGACGATGAGAATCAGAACGCCAAGGGCGATTCTGTACCAGCCAAAGACCTCGAAGCTGTGCTTCTTAACGAAGTCCATCAGGAAGCGGATGGTAAAGAAGGACACGAGGAATGCAACCAGCGTTCCCACCAGGAGAATGACCCATTCATTCATAGCGATAACGGGCGCATCGGCGAAATACTTGACACCGCGCAAGAGCGAGGCGCCTAACATCACGGGAATGGACATAAAGAAGGAAAATTCAGCCGCTGCGGTTCTGGAAACGCCAAGCAGCATACCGCCGAGAATGGTAGAGCCGGAGCGCGAGGTGCCGGGGATAAGGGACAGCACCTGGAAGCAGCCGATTAAAAGGGCGTGCTTGGGGGTCAACTCGTCCACCGTTTCTATCTTGTTTTCTCTTCCCTTGCGGCGCCGTTCAATGACAATGAAGGCAACGCCGTAGGCGATAAGGGCGATAGCAACCACGGGGAAGCCGTAAAAATGGGTTTCAATAAAATCGTCAAAGGGAATGCCAATGATGGCGGCAGGCAAAATGCCGATAATCACGTAGAGCCACAGGCGCCAGGTGCTTTTCTTTTCTGCCGCGCTTTTCTTGGGGGAAAAGGGGTTTAGCCTTTGGAAAAACAGGACGATAACCGCCAAAATGGCGCCAAGCTGAATGGCAACCAGGAAAAAGCTGTAAAATTCAGCGGAAACGGAATCCTTCAAGCGAAGAATCTCATCGAGCAAAATCATATGCCCCGTGCTACTGACGGGAAGCCACTCGGTGATACCCTCCACAATACCGATAATAGCGGAAAAGAGTGCGTCTAAAAATACTGTCATGCCGTATCTCCTTTTTCGTTTTATAGCGTTCTGACGGAGTTATTCGCCGCGCAGAATATCCCCTTCGCGCAGGGCAACGTCGGTTTTTATATAAAAACGCATCTGGGGATGGGGGACGCTGGGAATGGGCTCCATTGCCTCATTGTAAAGCGCCTCCACCCGACAGGGAGCGCCGATTTTTCCGGGGGAAAGCACAACGGCTCCCTCCCCCTGTGAAAATTTATTTTTTTGTACGCAAAGGGCAAGCCCCTTGGCTTCATCATATGACAAAACGTCCGCTAAATATGCCTTTTCCTTAATGTACCCACCGTTTTGACAGGTGTTGGCGTTTTCAAAGGAGGGGGTGAAATAATAGCCCGTTCCGTATTCACGGTGGCTGACGCTTTCTAATTCCTCGCGCCATCTGGGGTCATACTGATATGCCCCTGTCCGATAGGCGTCTATTGCCATACGGTAGGCGTTGGTGACAACGGCGGTATAGTAGGCACTCTTCATACGCCCCTCAATTTTGAAGCTGTTAATGCCGCTTTCCATCAGAACAGGGATATGCTCTATCATACAGGTGTCCTTGGAGCTCATTATAAACGCCTCGCCCTTCTCCTCCTCGATGGGAATGAGAATATCGGGGCGTTTTTCCTCGGTTACCACCAAGGCGTTCACCTTATAATTCCAGCGGCAGGGCTGCTTGCAGGCGCCACGGTTTCCGTCCTGCCCTGTAAAGAAATTGGAAAGCAGGCATCTTCCGCTATAAGACACACACATAGAGCCGTGTATAAACGCCTCAAGCTCCAAGGAGTCGGGGGTGTCTGCCCGAATGGCGCGGATTTCCTCCAGGGTCAGCTCTCTTGCCAGAACCACGCGCTTGGCACCAAGGGCGGCAAAGGCACGGCAGGCGGCGGCGCTGACGGCGTTTGCCTGGGTGGAAATGTGAATTTCCATATGGGGCAAAACCTCTTTTACCAATGCCAAAACGCCTAAGTCTGCTACTATCAGGGCATCGGGCTCCATAGCGCCCAAGAGGGAGAGATATTCCCGAAGGCGCCCGTATTCGTGCTGACGGGGCATCGTATTGACGGTGATATAAACGCGGACGCCCCGACTGTGGGCATAGGCGATTGCGTCCTTCAATTCGTCTAAGGCAAAATTATCCGCCGCAGAGCGCATACCGAAGCTATGCCCTGCTAAATACACGGCGTCTGCTCCGTAGCGAATGGCGGCATTCATTTTCTCGCGGTTACCCGCGGGAGAAAGCAATTCAATCATATGCAGTACCTGCCCTCAAGACGAGGGCTTCCTTTTTCTGAATTACTGCTTGACAGCAAGCAGATTGATTTCCCAACCGGGAATACACTCGATTCTTCGCAGATAATAGCGATAAAGAGAGGGATATTCCTCGGCAAGAAGCAAAAGCAAGGAAAAGATATCCTGGCTCTTATGATAGGCGGATACCAGCAGATTGGGGACGGCGCGCGAAATCAGCGAGGCAGAGCCCCTAAGCGACGCCGCCTCGGCGCCCTCGGTATCGAATTTGATGAGGTCGGGGGTGTCCTCTCCCACAACCGTCGCAATCCGCACCGTTTGCACGGGCGTTGCCTTATGCTGAAAGGAAGCGGTTTCATCCGTTTTTTGCAGGGTTGCGTTGCGGTTGCCGCTTTGCATAAAGGTCGCCTCTCCGTCAACGTCATAGGCGGCGGCGTGAATGGGGCGCACCTCGAAGGGCATATCCTCGGACACCTTTAAGAGCTTGGCAAAATTCTTGGCATCGGGCTCAATGGCGTACACACGGGAGAGAGAGGGGGCTTCTGCCCTCCATTTTGTCAACGTATCGCCCCGATAGGCGCCAACGTCTACCGCTATTTTAGCGCTTGACAGCCCCAAAAGCTCTCCTTCATCCTCGGTATAGACGGCGTTTTTCAAATAAGAAAGCCTGCCGCTGAGGCGGTATAAAATCAAGGAAACGAAGATGGATTGGGAAATAGCGTCTGCCAACAGGTCATAGGCGGCGATAATGTCCGCATAATGGGCGGCATAAAAGGCGGCGTCAAAGAGGGTTTTCTCCGCCAAGGGAAGCTCGGGAACACGCAGGGTATATTCTTCGTCCAAGGCGTACACGGTGTCCAGCACCTCGCGGCGGGTGCTGCCAAAGGCAACGAGAATGATAAAATCATCGTATTTCTCCCGTATTTCCCCAAAGGAAAGCACGCGGCGCCCGTGAAAGCTCTGCCCGCGGCAAAAGCCGTCGCTGGCAAAGAAATCGGCAATTTCTCTCCCCTGCTCCGCTAAATACGCCGATAGCTTATCGGCACCGTTTCCCGTGCCGTAGACAACGATGGGGCGGGCGTCCTCCCTTATTTCCTGCCAAAGGTCGCGCACAGCGCAAGGGGACGGTAAATCCGCTTTGGTATAAAATCGCATAGCGCTCCTTTCCTTTGCTTTTTTTAGCAAAGCACTTGCAAAAAAGAAAAATTGTGTTACAATAGAAGCGAAAATAAAAAAGAAACGAGGAACCGTTATGGATTGTCTGTTCTGTAAAATTATTGCCGGGGAAATCCCCTCTACCAAGGTATACGAGGACGAGAAGGCATACGCCTTCCGTGACATCAATCCCCAGGCACCGACCCACATTCTGGTTGTTCCCAAGGCGCATATTGCCTCGGTGGACGCCATTTCTGCTGAAAACGCGGACTACGTTGCCCACATCTTCACCGTTATCCCTCAAATTGCCAAGGCAGAGGGCTTGGTTGACGGCTATCGGGTAGTTTCCAACGTGGGACAGCACGGCTGCCAAAGCGTCAAGCATTTGCATTTCCACATTCTGGGCGGCGCACAGCTGAAGGACACGATGGCATAAAGAATAGAAACGAAAATAAAAAACGGTCGGTGCAATCCAAGGGCTTTCCTTATTTCGATTCCGCTTGCGGAAGAAATATTCGGAATCTGCCTTTCTTGCACCGACCTTTTTTTGGCGCGAAAAGAAGAATTAAATCTTCTCTTTTACCTTCGCACTCTTACCGACTCTGTCACGCAGGTAGTAAAGCTTTGCGCGACGAACAACGCCGCGACGCGTAACAACGACCTTGACAACGTTGGGGGAATGCAGGGGGAAGGTTTTTTCCACGCCGCAGCCGTAGCTGATGTGGCGAACCGTAAAGGTTTCGGAAATGCCGCCGCCGTGTCTGGCGATAACGGTACCCTCAAACAACTGGATTCTCTCCTTGTCGCCTTCCTTGATTCTGTTGTGAACCGTTACGGTATCACCAATAGAAAAAGAAGGGATGTCGGTTTTCAACTGCTCATTTGCAAAAGCTGTAATCTTTTCCATTATAGCTTCCTCCTTACAACAGAACATTCGTGCGGAGCGACGCAGAGGACTGTTCCTTTATCGTACTTCGGGTCACCCACAAAGCACCAATGTACATTCTAACACATAATTTTCAAAAATGCAAGATGTTTTTTCAAAAAAATTGCATTTTTTTATAAAAAACTGTTGTAAATTTTGCCCATAATATGCTATAATCTTATAATGAAGTAATATGGGTATTCACGCAAGGATTTTTCCTTGCCCTTCATACAGCGCATAGCGCTTCAAAAAATGTTGCGCCGCCCTTTTGCGGCAGAATGGAGCTTTCTATGAAATATTTAGTAATCGTTTATGACGGTATGGCTGACCGCAAGGTCAAGGAGCTTGGCTACAAAACCCCGATGGAGGTCGCCAAAAAGCCCACGATGGATATGCTTGCCAAGAAGTCCGAGTGCGGCACCGTTTCCAACGTTCCCGTTGGTATGGTCCCCGAAAGCGATACTGCCAACCTTGCCATTCTATCCTATGACCCTAAGGTTTATTCCAAGGGTCGCTCGCCCTTGGAGGCGGTTTCTATGGGCATTGAGATGAAGCCCGACGAAACGGCGTACCGCTGCAACATTGTCACCCTCAGTGATGACGAGCCTTACGAGAAGAAGACGATGCTTGACCATAGCGCCGATGAAATCACCACCGCCGAGGCGGACGTGCTTATCCGCGCCTTGGACGAGAAGCTGGGCAACGAGATGCGCAAGCTCTATACGGGCATCAGCTATCGCCATTGCTTAATCTGGAAGAACGGAAACGATAAGTATCCCTTCTCCCGTCCTCACGATATTATTGGCAGATGCATTGAGGAATATCTCCCCTCGGGCGAGGAGGGCGAGCCCTTCTACCGCTTTATGCGTGAAAGCTACGATATTCTCAATCATCATCCTGTTAACGAGGCAAGAAGAGCCCGCGGTCTGCGCCCTGCCAACTCTGCCTGGCTCTGGAGCCCCGGCAAGAAGCCCGCGCTTCCCTCCTTTAAGGAAAAGTGGGGCGTTGACGCCGCCGTTATTTCTGCCGTTGACCTGATTAAGGGCATCGGTCTTTGCGCCAAGATGGAATCTATTGACGTAGAGGGTGCTACGGGCAACGTGCATACCAATTATAAGGGCAAGGCAGACGCCGCTATTGACGCCTTCCGCCGTGGCAAGGATTTGGTATACGTACACGTGGAGGGCCCCGATGAGTGCGGTCACCGCGCCGAGATTGAAAACAAGGTGCTGTCCATCGAAAAAATCGATGCGAAAATTCTCACACCCGTTCTGGCTTATCTGGAAAGCACGGGCGAGGACTTCCATATCGCTTGCTTGCCCGACCATCCCACTCCCATTGAAATCCGTACCCACAGTATGGAGCCCGTTCCCTTTATGCTATACCGCAGCGAAAGACCCGTGGCAGGTGTTGACACGCTGAACGAGGATACGGCAGAAGCAACAGGCAACTATTTGCCCGACGGCACCGTTCTGATGGAAAAGCTGATTAAAGGATAAAGTACAACGAAAGCAGGAGAGATATACGATGCAGGAAAATCAATCCCCCAAGCAGGGTGAGACGGCAGAGCGCCGCAAGCTCCTTGGCGATATATATGATTTTATAGAGCTTTTCGCCATTGCCGCCACTGTTATTCTCTTGATATTTTGCTTTTTGACCCGTTTGTCCGTGGTAGAGGGAGATTCTATGCAGAACACCCTCCAGGAAAACGACAAGCTGCTTATTTCCGGTCTGTTTTATACCCCCGACAACGGGGACGTGGTGGTTATTCAATCCCCCAAGGTAAACGGCGGTCTTGCCATTGTCAAGCGTGTTATCGCAACAGCCGGGCAAACCGTGCGGGTGGAAGCCGACGGCACCGTCTACGTGTTTGATGCCGACGGAAGCGGCGGTGTTCTTGACGAAGCCAGCGGCGCCCTTGGCTACACGGTGTATTATACCCCCGGGCTTCCCATTAACCCCTATGAGAAAATAGAGCTTACCGTTCCCGAGGGAAAGGTATTCGTGCTGGGGGACCACCGCAACTATTCCTACGATAGCCGCGCCTTTGGGTGTGTAGACACCGCAACCATTCTCGGCAGAGTCTATTTCCGTATTCTTCCCTTTTCCGCTATGCGCGGCTTTTAAGACATCTTTTTGATACAGTATGAAAGGAGAGCGAAATGCCTTCTCAAACAGTTCAATGGTTTCCGGGGCATATGGCGAAAACCCGCCGTGTGATGCAGGAATGCCTTTCCCAGGTAGACATTTCTATTGAAATATTAGACGCGCGCATTCCTCTCTCCTCCAAAAACCCCGAAATCAAGAAAATTCTTGGGCAAAAGCCCATTATATCCCTTCTTTCCAAGGCATCTATGGCGGACAAGTCTGCCACCGAGCTTTGGCTTGAGGACTGTCGCCGCCGCGGCGTTCCCTGCCTTGCGGTTGATTCGGTGACAGGCGAGGGGATTCGGGATATTATGCCCTTAGTCCAATCTCTTTTGAAGGAAAAAATAGAGCGCTATCAAAGCAAGGGTATGACGGGGCGTCATTTGCGCGCTATGGTGGTCGGCATTCCCAACGTGGGAAAGTCCACCCTTATCAACCGTCTGGCAGGTGCCAAAAAGGCAAAGGCGGAAAATCGCCCCGGTGTCACCACGGTAAAGCAATGGGTAACGACGGAGATTGGCTTGGATTTGTTAGATATGCCCGGTGTTCTGTGGCCCAAGTTCGATGATAGAAAGACGGGCGAAAACCTGGCGATTACAGGCGCCATCAAGGATGATATTCTCGATATCGAGGAAATCGCTATGGTGCTTTGTGACCGTCTGCGTAGCTATTACCCCGCCCTTTTGACCGAGCGCTATCGCATCACCGAGGAGGAGATGGAGCTATTTGACGCCTATGACCTTTTCCAACGTGTTGGCAAAAACCGCGGCTTCCTGATGTCGGGAGGCGTGGTAGATGAGCGCCGCACCGCGCGTACACTTTTAGAGGAATTCCGAAACTTAAAAATCGGCAGAATAACCTTAGAGCATTGCAACCGCTGATTTTTGACATTCTAAAAAGACGAAAGATGAGGTAGCGCTATGCCTACTTTTGACATAGAGGAGGCTCTCACGCAAGAGGGCTACGCCCATATTTGCGGCGTTGACGAGGCAGGGCGAGGTCCCCTTTCTGGTCCCGTGGTTGCCGCCGCCTGCATTTTGCCCTTGGGCTGCGTGATAGAGGGCTTGGACAATTCCAAAAAGCTGACGCCCAAAAAGAGGGACGCGCTTTTTGAGGTTATCAAGGCCAATGCCCTTTCCTATTCTATCGCCTCTGCCTCGGTAGAGGAAATAGACGAAATGAATATTCTCAACGCCACCCTTTTGGCAATGCGCCGCGCCATTACGGGCTTGTCCGTGCCCGCGGACTTCGCCTTGATTGACGGCAATATTGACCGCGATTTCCCGTTACCTGCCAAGGCGGTGATTAAGGGCGATTCCCTTTCCACCTCCATTGCCGCCGCCAGCATTCTTGCCAAGGTAACAAGGGACAGGCTTTGTATGGAGGACGATAAGGCGTACCCCCAATATGAATTTGCCAAGCACAAGGGCTATGGGACGGCGCGGCATATGGCGCTTATCCGTGAATACGGTCCCTCCCCCTTGCATCGCAAAAGCTTTCTCGGCTTTTTAGACAAGAAATGAGAAGAGCGCAAGAGAATGCCGCCGTGTTAAGCAAAACCAAGCGCATTGGTCAAATCGGCGAGGACGCCGCTACCGCCTTTCTCTCCAAGAAGGGCTTTCGCATCCTGGCACGCAACTACACGGTGGGTAAGAACGAGATTGATATTATTGCACAGGACAGGGAGCATTTTGTTTTCTGCGAGGTAAAGGCACGTATCCAGGAATACGGCGTTCCCTCCCCCTTCGGGCGTCCTGCCTCGGCGGTTACCAAGGAAAAGCAGCGCAACCTGATACAGGCGGCTCAGTCCTTTGCCCTACGCCACCGAAAGGACGGCAAGCGCTTCAGATTTGACGTAATTGAGGTTTATCTTACGGCAGAGGAAGCCGTTTCCCATATTCACCACATAGAAAACGCTTTTATGCGATAAATAATGAACACCAAACGAAAGGATTTCTTCCATGAAGTACAAAAGCACAAGAAGCACCGATGGCATTTTGATTGATTCCGCGGAGGCCATTAAAAACGGTCTGGCAGCCGATGGCGGTCTGTATATGCCCCAATTTATTCCTACCTTGACCGAGGAGGAGCTTGAATCCCTCATTGAATGTCCCTACGCCCAGCGCGCGGCTTACATCTTTGCAAAATATCTGACGGATTATTCCATCAACGAGGTGCTGTCCGACGCTACCGCCGCTTACAGCGAAAAGCGCTTCCCCGGCGGTGCGGCTCCCATTCGCGACATTGACGGTCGCGTCACCTCCTTGGAGCTTTGGCACGGTCCTACCTGCGCCTTCAAGGATATGGCATTGCAGATTATGCCTCGCCTTCTCTCCCGTGCCTTGGTTAAGACCGAGGAGAAAAGAACGGCGTTCATTCTGGTTGCCACCTCGGGTGACACGGGCAAGGCCGCCTTGGAGGGCTACCGTGATATTCCCCAGATTAAGATTAAGGTGTTCTACCCCATTGACGGTGTGTCCCGTGTGCAGAAGCTGCAGATGCAGACCCAGCTGGGCAACAACGTGGACGTGGTGGGCATTTACGGCAACTTTGACGATGCCCAAAGCGGCGTGAAGCGCATTTTCGGTGATGCGGACACCGCCCGTGAGCTGGATGAAAACGGCGTTTTCCTGTCCAGCGCCAACTCCATCAACTGGGGCCGCTTGGCGCCGCAGATTGTGTACTACGTTTCGGCGTATTGCGATATGGTGGCAGAGGGGCAAATTTCTCTCGGTGAGAAAATCGACGTTTGCGTGCCTACGGGCAACTTCGGCAACATTTTTGCGGCATATCTTGCCAAGAAAATGGGGCTTCCTATCGGAAAGCTCATTTGCGCCTCCAATCAGAACAACGTTCTGACCGATTTCATTCAGACGGGCACCTATGACAGAAACAGAGCCTTCCACACCACCGCTTCTCCTTCTATGGATATTTTGATTTCCAGCAACTTAGAAAGACTGCTTTATCTGATTGCGGGCAGTGAAAAGACCGCCGCTTATATGGCTGAGCTTGCCAAGACGGGGCGCTACACCGTTTCTAAGGAGGAGCTGGCAGAAATTCAAGAGAGCTTTGCCGCCTTCTACGCCTCCGAGGAGGACTGCTTTGCGGCATTGAAGGACGCCTACGATACCCACGGCTATCTGATGGATACTCACACCGCCGTTGGCTATCACGCCGCCTGTACCTATGCCAAGGAGGCAGAGGAAAAGCGCCGTATTTTGCTTGCCTCTACCGCAAGCCCCTACAAGTTTGCTTCCTCCGTTTTGTTTGCGCTCACAGGCAAGAACGAGGCAGGGGAGCTTGAGGCATTAGACGCGCTCTCCGCCCTGACGGGTACCGAAATTCCCGCGCCTCTTTCCCACCTGGACGAAAAAGAGGTTCGCTTCCCTGCCGCTATTGAAGCGGAGGCTATGAAGGACTCTGTTCTGGCATTTGCCAAGGCGTAAGGCTTAAGTGAAAAAAACAGCACCGCAGAATACTCTGCGGTGCTGCCTTGCCCATCCTTTACTCCTCGCGAGGCTTAAAGGTGGCGCAGATGGTTTCTGCGCTGGAGTTGGCATAGCTGGGTCCAACGGCAATCTCGGGTGCGTGACAGGCGCAGCCCTCTGCGTTGTACACGCAATTCGATACGTCGCAGGTAATACCCTTCAATGCCTTTTCGCATCCGCAAACATTTTTCTGTTCCATTTTAACCGTTCCTTTGCTTACAAACTTGGGCTTTGCCCTATCGTATACGATACCCCAAAACAACGATTTTTATACGGGAGATACAGGATGTCCGTTTTTGTTATTTCGGATGTACATCTTTCCTTGAATACCTCTGACAAATCCATGGAGGTATTTGGAAGCAGATGGAAAAATTACATAACAAGGCTGGAAAGCAACTGGCGTGCCGTGGTGAAGGAAGAGGACACCGTCATTCTGCCCGGGGATATTTCCTGGGGCTTGACGACCGATGAGGCGCTTGCCGACCTTTCCTTTCTGCATTCCCTTCCCGGAAAAAAGATAATCGGAAAGGGCAACCACGATTTTTGGTGGCAGACGATGCGGAAGCTGACCGCCTTTTGTGAAGCAAACGGGCTTTCCTCTCTTTCGTTTCTGTTTAACAACGCCTACGTGGCGGAAAACGTGATTGTCACAGGGAGCCGCGGCTGGTTCTATGACCCCGACTGCGACAACATTCCCAAGGACACCGATTTTTCCAAGATAGTGGCAAGAGAGGCAGGGCGATTAGAGCTGAGCCTTGAAGAGGGAAAAAAGCTAAAGGAGCTTTATCCCGAAAAGGAGCTTCTGGTATTTATGCACTTTCCCGTTGTGTTTGCCGACAAGGTTTCCGAGGAGATTTTAGCGGTACTGCGACGCCACGGGATTAAGCAATGCTATTACGGACATATTCACGGGGCATACGACGCACCCGCCTCCTTCACCCACGAGGAAATCACCTTTACACTGGTGGCGGCGGATTTTCTTGATTTTGTACCGAAAATCGTACAAAAATAGGAAAAAAATCAAAACTTTCACATAATTTTTTCAAAAGTCTATTGACAGTTTTTTCTTTTTGCAATATAATATATAGGATTGAATTATTAATGATTCTATGGAGGATGAAAACCAATGAGTCTGACGAAAAAGACCGAAATTGAAAAGAATTGCTACGAGCTGGAATTTACCATTTCCAAGGAAGCCTTTGAAGCGGCTATGAACGATGCTTACCGCAAGAACGTGAAGAAGATGAACGTTCCCGGCTTCCGCAAGGGTAAGGCTCCCCGTTCCATCATCGAGAAGATGTATGGCAAGGGCGTTTTCTATGAGGATGCGCTGAATGCCTGCATCGGCCCTGCTTACGAGGAGGCTGCCAAGGAATCCGAGCTCGCTATCGTGGGCCGTCCCGAGTTTGACGTTGTTTCTATCGAGGACAATGCCCCTGTTATGAAGGCAAAGGTTTACGTAAAGCCTGAGGTTACCATTGAGAACTATCTTGGTATCGAGGTTACGAGAACCGAGAAGGTTGCTGACGAGGCTGCTGTAAACGCAGAGCTTGAAAGAGTTCGCGAGCGCAACGCCAGAATGCTGGACGTAACCGACAGAGCCGCCGCTATGGACGATACCGTTACCATCGACTACGTTGGCACCATTGACGGTGTTGCTTTCGAGGGTGGCAGCGCAAATGACCATTCTCTGAAGCTTGGCAGCGGTGCCTTTATCCCCGGCTTTGAGGAGCAAATCGTTGGCAAGAGCATCGGCGAAACCTTTGATGTGAACGTTTCCTTCCCCGAGGATTATCACGCAACCGATTTGGCAGGCAAGGCAGCTGTATTCTCCGTTACCCTGAAGGAAATCAAGGCAACCGAGCTTGCTCCCTTGGACGATGAGTTCGCTAAGGACGTTTCCGAGTTCGATACCCTGGACGCCTACAAGGCTGACATCCAGGCAAAGCTCCAGGAGCGCTTCAACAAGGAGATGGAGAGCGAGGTTTCGGACAAGCTGATGGATGCTCTCTTGGAAAGAATGCAGGCTGACATTCCCGAGGTTATGTTCGAGATGGAAACCGAAAACGAGCTGCGTGATATGGACAACAACCTGAGAATGCAGGGTCTTGACCTTTCCACCTACTGCAAGTACTGCGGTATGGATTTGGATATGATTCGCGCTCAGCTCCGTCCTCGTGCTGAAAAGCAGGTTAAGGTTCGCTTGACCCTGGAAAAGATTGCCGCTCTTGAGAATCTGACCGCAAGCGCCGAGGCCATTGAGGATGAATACAAGCGTATTTCCGAGGCATATAATGTACCTATGGACCAGGTAAAGGCTATGATTGACGAAAAGGATTTGGCCGAGGACCTGAAGGTTAAGGCCGCTATGGACCTTGTGAAAGAGAAAGCAGTTGTTACTGCCGCCTAAATAACCGACTGCGTGCTTTCTTCTTTGGGGGAAGCACGCTGTTTTTATCAAAAACAAAAAAGGAGATACCCATTATGCCACTTGTTCCTACCGTCATTGAACAGACCAGCAGAGGCGAGCGCGCTTATGACATTTTTTCCCGCCTTTTGAACGACCGCATCGTCATTCTTTCGGACGAGGTCAACGATGCTACCGCTTCCTTGGTGGTTGCTCAAATGCTCTTTTTAGAGGCGCAAGACCCTGACAAGGACATTTACTTCTATATCAACAGCCCCGGCGGTTCTATTTCCGCAGGTATGGCGATTTATGACACGATGAACTTCATCAAGTGCGACGTGTCCACCATCTGCATCGGTATGGCCGCAAGCATGGGCGCCTTCTTGCTTTCCGCAGGTGCTAAGGGCAAGCGCCTGGCGCTCCCCAACAGCGAAATTATGATTCATCAGCCCTTGGGCGGTATGCAGGGACAGGCAAGCGATATCAAGATTCACGCCGACCATATCCTGAGAACCCGCGAAAAGCTGAATAATCTTTTGGCAGAACAGACGGGACAGTCCTTGGAAACCATTCGCCGTGACACGGAGCGCGACAACTTTATGTCTGCGGACGAGGCTGCCGCATACGGTCTTATCGATAAGGTTATCGCACACAGACCCTAAAAAAACCGCATCCAAAAAAGAAAGGTAAGGCAAATTTTATGGCAAGAACCCCTAATCAGATATTAAAATGTGCCTTCTGCGGCAGGGACGAAAACAACGTTGACTTTTTGATTCCCTCCCCCTCGGGCGTTTGCATTTGCAATGAGTGCGTGGACGCTTGTCAGCATATTATTGATGAATATATGCAGGAGGAACGGGGCGCCGCTTCCCTATCCAACACAGAGGAGCTGACCTACGAAACGCTTCCCCGTCCTCATAAAATCAAGGAAACCCTGGATGAGTTCGTTATCGGGCAGGATGACGCAAAGCGTGTTTTGTCCGTTGCGGTGTACAACCACTACAAGCGCATCCTTTCCTTAGACAAGCGCTCTGCCAAGAAAAAGGGCGGCAAGGACGAGGTGCCTGCCGAGCACGAGGTGGAAATCCAAAAGAGCAACGTGCTGCTTTTGGGCCCTACGGGCGTGGGAAAGACCTATCTTGCCCAGACCCTGGCAAAGGCTTTGAAGGTTCCCTTCGCTATTGCGGACGCTACGACGCTGACCGAGGCAGGATACGTAGGCGAGGACGTGGAAAACATCCTTCTTCGCTTAATTCAAGCTGCTGACTACAACGTTGAGCTTGCAGAAAAAGGCATTATTTATATTGATGAAATTGATAAAATTTCTCGCCGCGGCGAAAATCGCTCTATCACCCGTGACGTTTCGGGCGAGGGCGTACAGCAGGCGCTTTTGAAGATTTTGGAGGGCACCGTTTCCAACGTGCCTCCCCAGGGAGGCAGAAAGCATCCCAACCAGGAATTTATCCAAATCAATACCGAAAATATTCTCTTTATCTGCGGCGGTGCCTTTGACGGTCTTTCCGACATTATTGAGCAAAGACGGGGCAACCAGACCATCGGCTTCGGTGGCGAAATCCGCAGCAAAAAAGAAAAGCTGGCAAAGGGCTGCTACGCCGATGCCAACGCACACGATATTATTAAATACGGTTTAATTCCCGAGCTTGTGGGACGCTTGCCCGTTATGGTAGCCTTGGATAACCTGGATGAGACTGCCTTGGTTCGTATTCTGAAGGAGCCTAAAAACTCTCTTTCCAAGCAGTACGCTAAGTTGTTTGACATTGACGGCGTGGAGCTTATCTTTGAGGATGAGGCACTTGCCGCCATCGCCAAGCTGGCTATGGAGCGCGAAATCGGCGCCCGTGGACTTCGCTCTATCTTGGAGGGCATTATGATGCCCTTGATGTACGAGGTTCCCTCCCGTGAGGGCGTCAAGAGCGTGACCATCACCGCTGACTACGTCAAAGGTCTTGCGGAAGCCAAAATTGCATAAAAAAAGCGGGAGTTGCTTTCGCAACTCCCAACCTTTTATTACTTATACTTGCGCTTTCTTGCGGCTTCGGACTTCTTCTTACGCTTTACGCTGGGTTTCTCGTAATGCTCTCTTTTGCGAAGTTCGGTCAATACGCCCGATTTCACGCATTGACGCTTAAAGCGACGCAGTGCGCTATCCAAAGACTCATTTTCTTTCACTCTGATTTCAGCCATCTCATGTCCCTCCCCTCGCATTTCAGAATATAACATATATATTATACATAAGAAACCACTCTTTGTCAAGGCTTTTTTCGCTTTTTTCATCTCTTTTTGTGAAAAAATCAACGAAATTTCGGCTTTGCACCCCCAAAAAACAGGAAGGAGCTTTCCCACGGGAAAGAACGCCATGGAAGAAGAACAAAAGAAAAAACGGCGCTTCAAGCTTTTTGACTCGCAACGCGAGGGCAAGGGCGTCACCAAGGAGGAGGCAAACCTCCCTCCCAATTTGAAAAAGTTTTTCATTCTCTATAAAAGAGATTTCAGCCGCCTGCTTTCCGTCAACATCTTAATGGTGCTGGGAAACTTCCCCTTACTCTTTTTGATTATTGCCCTCAGCGGCGTTTTCAGCTTTGATTTCGTGACCCCCGGCAAGGATATGTTTTCCGTTTTTCAAGGCCTCGTTACCCAAGAGGGCTTCTCTGCTCCTCTGCTTGCCTTAAACGGAATTTTAGGCGTACAGGCACCTGCCGCTAATTTCCAGCCCTGGGCATACGTATTTATGGGGCTTTCCCTTTTGGTGCTGTTCACCTGGGGCATCGTCAATGCGGGAACCGCCTATATTTTGCGTAATATGGTCAAGGGAGAGCCCGTCTTTCTGATGAGTGATTTCTGGTATGCCGTCAAGCGCAATATCAAGCAGGCACTGCCCTTTGGCATTCTCGATTTGGTTTTGATTGCCCTTGTACCCGTTAATGTCTTTATTTTAAGCCAGGGCGATGGCTTCTTTAACGGTATGCTCTTCTGGGCAAACATCTTCATTGGACTGATTTATATGATTATGCGGTTTTATATTTATATCCAAATGGTCACCTTTGATCTTTCCATTCGCAAGATATTGAAAAACTCCCTTATTTTCGCCATCGTCGGCTTCAAGCGCAATATTATGGCCATTATCGGCATCGTAATTTTGCTCTTTCTGCTTCTGGTTCTGGCATACTCGGGTGTTTTCCTTGGGCTTGCCATTATTTTGCCCTTGGTATTCCTCTTCTCCAACTGCTCCTATATGACCACCTATGCGGCATATTTCAAAATCAAGGAATTGATGATTGACCCTTATCAGGATGAGGACAAGGAAAACGAAGAGGATACGGACGAGCCCATAGCGGAGGAATAAGCGCCTTTTCGCTATCCTTCCAGTAGCTCCGACACCGTGACAAACTGATAACCGCTTTTTAGCAGCTGGGGAATCAACTGCTCTAAGGCGGTTATTGTTGTATTGGGCGGCACCACAAAATCGTGAAACAGCAGAATATCGCCGCCCTGTACAGCAGAAAGAACGGCGTGACAGATAACAGAGGGGGCATTATGGGACCAATCTCTGGTATCAATGCTCCAAAGCACCGTTTTATACGCCATTTCCTCTAAAAGCGCCGTATGAACGGCGCTTTTTTTACCCTCGGGAGGACGGAAAAGCCCCGAGGAGGTGCCGCCCAGGGCGCGTATGATTTCCTCCGTTTTCTCGATTTCCTCCCTCAGCGCCTTCTCGTCAAGGGCGGACATATGGGGATGGGTATAGGTATGGTTGCCGATTTCGTGGGGGGAGGCAATAAGCGCCTTGGCTGCCTCGGCATAAATCTCCATATTTTCTCCTACCACGAAAAAGGTTGCCTTTATCCCGTATTGCTCTAAGAGGCGCAAGATTTCGGGGGTATACCGCGGATGAGGGCCGTCATCAAAGGTCAAGGCAATTTTTTTCTCTTCCCTCTTGCCGTGGTAAAAAGGCGCACCTTGGACAGGGGAAGGTGTATTCACTAAGAAAAGACATACAAAAAGAAGCGCCATACAAAAGCAAAGATATCTTTTTCCTTTCATATAGCGCCTCCTGTTATCTGGTGGTTTTGGTTAATTCGTGCAGCGTGCCGAAGCGATACCCCTGGCTCTTCCAGACCTGTATCAGCTCCTCTAAAATTTCCGCATTGACGGCGGAGGTCGGGTGCAAGAGGATAACGGCGCCGTTGTGGGTATTGGATAAAACCTTTTCCTTGGCGTAGGCCGCCGAGGGCTGGTGATGATTGTCCCAATCGGCATAAGCAAAGCTCCAGAATACCGTTTTGTATCCAAGCGCCTGTACCGTTTGCAGGGATTTTTCCGTAAAGCGCCCTTCGGGGGGTCTGTAATACCTGGCAAGAGCGTGTCCCGTCAGCGCGGTATACTCCTCCTCCAAGCCCCGAATTTCCTGCTTTAAGGTATCTTCATCTATCCTTGTGTTATCCTTATGATGAGAGGTGTGGTTGCAAACCAGATGCCCCTCATCTGCCATACGCTTGATAAGCGCCTCTTCCCGTTGAATGACGTTAGAAAGCACGAAGAAGGCGCCCGTGACCTCCTCCTTTTTTAGAATATCCAAGACCTTTGCCACGTTGCCGTTCTCATAGCCAACATCGAAGGTCAGATACAGCACCTTATCTCCCTCCCGCACGTCACTGTCTAAATAATAGGCGTCATATTTCTCAATCCAAGCCAAGCCTCCGTCAATTTTCGGCGGCTTATGCTCCTTTTCCCGTCGTATAAACCAGCCGTAACCATCTCCCTTGGCGGCTATACAAAGAGAAAATAGAAGCGAAAAAGCCACGGAGAGCGAAAGAAAAGCCAACAATTTATTTTTTACCGTATTCTTCATTACAAGCAAGCAGAATGCCCTTTTCCACTCTTCTGCTCTTATTATTATTTTGTATAAGGCAAGCCGTCTTACACGAGGAAAAGCTTGTGTTTTTTGTTTTTTTCATCCTGCAAAAGAAAAAGGCTTGCATCTCCCGTCACAAGGACAGGGCACAAGCCTTTTTATAAAATTACAGCGTTTTTGTCAGAATATCGCCTACATCGTTTAACACGAACTTAGGCTGATAGGGATATTGCGGAAGCATCTCTCTCGTGGTACAGCCGGACAACACCAAAACGGTATCCAACTCAGACTCAATGCCCGCAATAATATCGGTGTCCATTCTGTCGCCGATAATCACGGCATCGCGCCGATGGGCGTCTAACTTCTTCAAGCCGTGACGCATCATCAAGGGGTTGGGCTTGCCAACAAAATATGCCTGTTTTCCCGTGGTCATCTCAATAGGAGAAATCATCGCGCGGCAGGCAGGAATAATGCCCGTTTCCGCAGGAGAGGTAAGGTCGGGGTTAGTACCAATAAGCTTGGCGCCGTTTTGCACCAGCTTGACAGCCTTTTCAATCTTCTCATAGCTCAAGCCGCGGGTTTCACCGAATACCACGTAATCGGGGTCGCAATCGTTCATAGAGAAGCCTGCTTCATACAGCGCATTGAAAAGCCCGGGCTCGCCAATCACGTACACAGAGCCGCCGGGACACTGGCTTTTCAAAAAGGAGGCAGTTGCAAGGGCGCTGGTATAGAAATGGTCCTCGGACACCTGCAAGCCCATACGGGCAAGCTTTTGCGCCAATTCCTTGGGAGAGCGCTCGGAGCTGTTGGTCAGGAACAGGAACTTTTTGTCCTCCTTGACGAGCCAGGACACGAACTCCTTTACGTGAGGAATGATTTGGTTACCGTGATAGATAACACCGTCCATATCGCAGATAAACGCCTGCTTGCTTGCAATTTCTTCTATCATAGCTGCTTCCCTTCAAACGAAGTCTTTAATCCTTGGGATATCCCTCGGGATTCATCTTCTGCCATCTTGCCGCATCCTCGCACATTTTTTCCATATCACGCTCGGCGCGCCAGGAAAGCATTTCATATGCCTTGGAGGGGTCGGCATAGCACTCGGCAACGTCCCCTTCTCTTCTTTCGACAATCTTATAGGGAACGGGGCCGCCCCAAGCCTTTTCAAAGGCAGAAACCATATCCAGAACGGAATAGCCGTTACCCGTACCGATGTTGTAATATTCAATGCCCGTGGTCTTACCCGTGCGCTCCAAGGCACACAGATGCGCCAGAGCCAGGTCAACCACGTGGATATAGTCACGCACGCCCGTGCCGTCCTTGGTGGGGTAATCGTTACCAAAGACACGCAGGTAATCCAGCTTACCGGCGGCAACCTTGGAGATATAGGGCAAAAGATTGTTGGGGATACCGCAGGGGTCCTCACCAATCAAGCCGCTCTCGTGCGCGCCGATGGGGTTGAAGTAACGCAAAACGCAGGCAGAAAGGTCGGCGTTTGCATGGCAGGCATCCTTGAGGATGCGCTCAATCATCAGCTTGGTTTCGCCGTAGGGGTTGGTGGTGGAAAGGGGGAAATCCTCCGAAATCGGCACAGACTTCGGCACACCGTATACGGTAGCAGAGGAGCTGAACACAATTCGGTTCACCCCGTGCTTCTGCATCAGAGTGAGAAGGTTAAAGGTACCGGTCAGGTTGTTATGGTAGTACCAGAGAGGCTTCTGCACAGACTCACCAACCGCCTTCAAGCCTGCAAAGTGAATGACGGACTCAATGTCCTTGTGGGCTGCAAAAACAGCATCCAAGGCATCGTAATCCAGCAAATCAACCTTGTAGAAGGTGGGTCGACGGCCCGTGATGGTTTCGACTCTGTCCAACACACACAGCTTACTGTTGGAAAGGTTGTCAACGATGACAACATCCTTCCCCGCATTCAAAAGCTCAACACACGTATGAGAACCGATAAAGCCGGTTCCGCCCGTTACCAAAATAGCCATTACATTCTCCATTCTGTCGCCCTGGGCGACTGCACAAAATTTCAAAGGTGAGGCGCTCATAGCCTTCGGCGATATGAGCCCTCACACGGTTTTACTGTATTAGTTCCAAAGACCGCTCTTGGGATATACGCCCTTTTCGCACATATCCTGCAAGCCAGCCACTACCTTGGGTCTATCCTCGCGATAGGTTACGCCAAGCCAATGGTCCTCGGTTACAAGCACGTGCATATCGCATTCGCCGGAGGCAAGAGATTCACTTGCAACGGTGGGAAGATAATATTCATCCTTCAAAAGGTTGGTGGCAGGGTTACGCAGGAATGCGGCAAAGCCCTTCTCGGCATACTCGAAAATCTTATCGGTGAAGCCGAAGAAATTCATAGAAGCAATGGAGTCACCCTTCAAGGCTACCCACTTATCGTCACCCTCGGTGTACTCGGCGTCAGCACCTGCCTTGCGAATCTTGGTGCGCTCGGTGATGGACGCCAGCTTGCCCTCGCCGTCTGCCACGCAGATGCCGCGGGAAACGGTACCGTTTTCGGTCAAGGTGTTCGCAAGCTTATAGCCAACCATACAGAAATGATTGTTCGCGCCCTCATTATTCTTGGTTAAATACTCGGCAGCAAGGCGATATGCCTCGGGGCCATAATAATCGTCCGCATTGATAACCGAGAAGGGACCCTTCACATAGGGACGGGCGCAAAGCAATGCGTGCGCCGTGCCAAGGGGCTTGGTGCGCTCTGTGGGAACGAGAGCTGCCTCTTCCTCGGAAAGCTCCTGGAACGCATACGCAACCTCAATGTGCTTCTCCAAGCGCTGTCCAATGGTGGAGCGGAACAAATCGTAATTTTCTCTCTTGATGATAAAGACAACCTTATCATATCCTGCGCGAATTGCGTCGAATACGGAGAAGTCGATGATAAATTCTCC
>JAFTSW010000060.1 GCA_017467085.1 Clostridia bacterium
AGACAATGTGGTACTTGCAATTCCATGACGTATGTGCTATAATATTGTTGTCTATGGGCTCTTTTTTCATAGATAAATCCTCCAATGCGTTTTTTATTTTGACTGGCAGGTCATCTTATTATAACACATTGGAGGATTTTTCCTCACCGGTTAACCTCTTTGGAACCACGCGACTATCGCGTGGTTTTCGTTTTACAACAAAAAAAGAAGCACCCCAAAAGGGGTGCTTCTTTTTTTGGTGCCGGAAGCGGGACTTGAACCCGCACCCTATCGCTAGGACTGGATTTTGAGTCCAGCACGTCTGCCAATTCCATCATTCCGGCTCACAACGTAGGTATTATAGCACATATAAAGGTAAAATGTCAAGCCCTTTTTATATTTTTTATGCGTTTTTTATCCGTTTTTCTGTTTCAGCAAGCTCTTGCAACCTACGCCATAAGGTTTTTCAAAGACATAGGGACTTTTTAGCTGCCCCCTTGCTTTTTGGTATAAGATATGATACAATGACCGTGTAACAAAAATTCAGGAGGCATTTATGTTTTTTTCTAAGGCCGCAAGGTTAGATAAGCTTGCGCACGAAATGTTCCAGGCATCGCTTGGAATGGACTTTTTTACGGGCTCAACTGTCACCTCTGCCAAGGCAAAGGACGGCTCCTTTGTCCGTGTGGTGACGGAGAAGCCGGGCGAAAGAAGCGCTGCTCTTCTCGGCAAGGCAGGGCTATTGGAGCTGCGGTATGACGCAAACAAAAAGGACGCTTCTTTGACGCTGGTTTTCGATTATCCCCAGGGGAGCAAGGAAGCCAACTGCATCGACGCCACGCTGTCGAGTCTTGAGGGCGAGGGCGAGGCAGGCTCGGTGGAGGAATATATTCACAGCATCGAGCTTTGCTACATTGAAGAGGACAACACCGCCGAGTTAGTTCTCTCGATGAACAACGTCAAGCTCGGCAAGGCAATGACGGCATTGCGCTTTCTTATCAAAAAGGCATCCGTTTATCTTGTATCCTTGGAAAAGATTTTTGCGGAGCTTTAAGAACGTAAATACCTCGGACTCCGATGCATCGGAGTCCGAGGTATGATTTTGGGGAAAGGTATACTTTTGTACGAAGATTTAGCACAGAGATTTAGCCCGATTTCTTTTGGAAATCGGGCTTTTGGCTTTTACCAGTTTTTGTCCGTATAAGGCGTGCTTTCCACACCGCGCGCCTGTAGCCCCTACTTCGACAATCAAGATTCATAATTAAAATATTTTGTGATTGCATCAGCCCAGCGAGAGTCTCTAATGTATTTTTTTCCATGTCCATCATACGTTTCAACTTTAGGTTTCAGTTCAAGGTCATCAAATAAGCTTTGCTTTTTGCATTTATGACATTTTGCAATAATGCTATAGACTGTAACAGGATCAGAGTACGATGAGTATTGACGAGTTTCCTCTCTGTTGTAATGAAAATCCGCCCACTTATACCGTTCTCCGCAATTTGAGCAGTGCGAACGCTTTTCCTTCATTTCTTCTGTGTTGTCGAACTGCGGTTTTGTATCGCTCTTCTTTACACTAACGAATATAACGCTAACAAAAATTATTCCTAAAACTACGAAAAGTAATATTACGCCCGGTTCCATAAGTTTTCTCCACAAAAAATTTTAAGATTTAATATTAACTTAGGCAACGGGGTATTATCATTTGAATGCAATCCCCCGTTGCCTTTCAAGCGGCTAATTAATATGCTGTTCCGTTGCCTTTATTGCTTGCTTGAATTGTAGCTCTGCTGGTTCCGGAGCCTTGGCATCCGCAATATGCATCCGACCCATGGTCGCCGCTTCTTTGGATACCGCCAACACCGCCAAAGCCACCTTGGCCAGCGAGTCCCGCGACTTTTCCATCGCCGCCTTTTCCGCCAACGCCGCCAAAGCCGCCGTCACCGCCTTTTCCTCCGTGATACTGCTGGAAGACACTACGGTAATAGCACGAGCCACCCGTTCCACCAGCACCACCGTTGCCGCCGTTGCCGCCGTTACCGCCGTTGCCGTGCGTACCGTTAAAGCTGGAAAAGCTTGCGCCTTCGGCTACGGTTGCGCCAGTAGAAAGCTGAAGCTCCGTGGCTCTTCCACCGTTACCGCCGTTTCCACCTTCGCCACCGGTACCGCCAACGCCGCCAGGCTTGCCAACATCCATTACCGTTGCGCCATCGTACCAATACCCTGCTCCGTTGACACCTGTGCCGCCTGCACCGCCGTTGCCGCCGTTGCCGCCATTGCCGCCGTTGCCGGTATAAAGATTAACTTGTCCAAAGGTTACTGCGACCTTGGTGGTTTCGGTGATTGGCAATGTACCCTTTCCACCGTTGCCGCCATTACCGCCAACGCCACCGATAGCACCTGTGCTACCATTGGCGCCTTTTCCACCGTTGCCACCGTTGCCGCCGTTACCGCCACGCAAGGTGACGTTGGAGGAACCAAAATCAACCGAGCCAACAAGGAGAGCGTTGCCACCGTTGCCACCGTTTTGACCGTGCGCTCCATTGCTTCCATTTGCTCCGTTGCCGCCGTTGCCACCGACAACCGTCAGCTTTTGCGCACCACCAACTACAAGCTTGGCGTTTTCAGAAGCACTGAAATCGACTCCTGCGGTACCGTTTCTTCCACTCGTGCTATCGCTACCGTAAAGGACGCTCTCGCCGTTTACGGTCAAGGTAACGGTAATATTCTGCTTTTTAGAGGGATTTAATTGAATGGCAGGAAGTCCTTCATGCGCCTCAAAGGAAACATTTTCGAATACAATTTCAATATCGCTTTCCGCATCAATCTGAATGGTAAAATCGGTGATAACGTACTTGCTGGTATCGCCGCTTTGATTCTGCGTGTTGTAGCAGCCCTTAAAGATGTACTTGGTCACTCTTTGATTGTTATGTACGCCCTTGAGCTTCAGCACACCGTTCGAAAAGTTGTTCGAATCATAGTTTACAAATACAGGATTTGCCGCTGCAGTGCCTTCACCCTCGCCGTATTGCTGGGTAAAATCAACGGTTACGGTCGTCGTTGTCATTTCGGGGGTGATTACCTCTTGCTCAATGTCAACTACGTATTTTTCAGGTTCTTCAAAGGTAAGGTTATCTACGTCAAGGGTAAGCATTTCGGGAGAAATATTGTTTTCCCAATATTTGTCTTCAGAATATGCCCACGAGTTGTATAGCATTGCATATTCAGAAACTGTGGAAACAACGGCTTTTTCTGTTGTAGGATTGTAAATAACAATACCAAAAACATCGACCATTGCAAAAGGCATATATTTGTAATATCCTGCAGGGGTAAACGCAGGGTCAAAGGTATATACAGTTTCTTGGGTTTCAGTCAGCGTTGTGCCCTTCGTTTTTTCATCAAATTGCGAAAGGGTGTTCTGACTTTCTGTGGAAAAACCAACAGCTTCAGAGAAGCCTTTAGTAATAGATTCACTAATTTCAACCCCTAAGCTAACGCCTGCTTCAATACCGTCAAGCGCCGCACTAAGCTCCGTTTTTATGGTAGCGGTAGCGCTCTGCGTGCTTTCTAATCTGGATTCCAAATTTCGCGTCCAGGCGTCCGTTTTAGAAAGAGAACGCTCTAATGCCTTTGATGCCTCTTCAAATGTCATGACACTCTTGGAGATGCTTTTTTCTACTTTTTGCGAGCCAGTGATTTTCTCCCAACCACTTGCCGACGTATCAAGCGGAATATCGTCCACTCTTCCAAGATAATAAACGAAATACCAATAATTATCATCGCGGAAGGAATTTTCTAACGAATAGTTAGCACTGCCCTGCTCTCCCGCTTTTTTTGCAGAATAAAACTGCTCCGCACTCACGTAGTCCTCTACGTAAGTTACCGGGCCTGGGTCGGTTCCGCCGTTACAAGCGACAAGTCCCACGCAAAGGGACAAGATTAAAAGCCAGATGATTAGTTGTTTTTTCATAATGTCCTCCAAAGTTTTATTTTTTCTTCAATTATGCTCTTTTTATAGAGTATAATTATTGTAGCACTATGCTTCGTTTTTGTCAACAGTTTTATGCTCTTTTTGTCGACAATTGTCAAAATAGAGAGCATAGTTGTATAATAGAAAAAGAACGTGAAAGAATAGAAAAGCCAAGAAAGTATCGGGAGGAGAGCTATGATCTCTTACGCACCCTTTTACGAGACCTTAAAGGCGCGCGGACTATCCACCTACCGCTTGATACGGGATTACGGTCTCAGCCGCAGTCTGCTTGACAGACTGAAGCACGACAAGCCAATAAGCACGGTAACGCTTGATGATCTTTGCGCCATTCTCGACTGCCGCGTTGAAGACATTCTGATTTATATAAGTGAAAAATAAGAGCCGTTTTGAGAAGAAGCGGCTCTTTATTTTTTTCAAAGGGCGATGAGAAACTCCTCATCCACCACAGTTACGCTTTGCGTTACTGTGGTCCCCCTTCTCCCGCAGTAGAAGGCAAAAAAACCGCCGCGCGGGGCGCGGCGGAAAGGGGGTCCTTTTTTGGTGCCTTTTTCGGGGCTCTGCCCCGAGAAAGGCGGCGGCGTTTGCCGCTTGCCGACTCTTACTTGCCGGTCTTCATCGAGTTCTCATAGGACTCGATCATCTTCTTCACCATCTGGCCGCCAACGGAACCTGCCTGGCGGGAGGTGAGTTCACCGTTGTATCCGTCCTTCAAGTTTACGCCGACCTCGCTTGCAGCCTGCATCTTGAAGTTCTTCATAGCCTCTTTGGCTTCGGGAACGATGACACTATTTCTTGCCATTTTGGAAATCTCCTCATCTTTGGTGTTGGGCGCACGCTCTATTTCTCCCAGACCCTGCGCGCCATCTATATCATCGAGGCAAGCGGGAAAAGCCTGCCTCGGTTTCCCTTGGCAATCCGTCTACGGGGACTTGTCAACCCATCCCAAGCAAACGGCAACCGTTCTTCGGAAAACAGAACGGCTTGCCGTTCTTTTTCTTTAAGGACTTGTCAACCCATCCTTAAAGGTGTTTTTCCGTTTTGCGATTTCTTCTCTCGCTTCCTCTGGTACTATTGTTCGCAATTCGCCACCGTTCATTCGTAAATTTTCACTGATTGTTTTTTCCTTCTGCGGATAAAAACGGAAAAAGCGAGTTTTCGGCAGATTTTTTGATGCATTGCGGTTTTTCGCTTTCCGCAGCATCCTTGTTTTAGGGTAGAAAAGCGTTGACTTTCCTTATCTTGTATGTTATACTGTTGGCACATAAAAGAGATAGGAGGAAGTCCCTTGTGAAAGAAATTCCGTATCAATTCAGAGAACGCCTATCCCGCGTACATCAGCCAAACAGATATGACACTTCTCTTCACCGTCAAGGAAACGAATTCGTCATAGACGGAAGCTATACCATTGTGCTTCCATCAGATGCGGACACGGTGCTACTGCACGCCGCGCGCGACCTTGAGGACTATTTCTTCGTTTCGATGAATACCTCCCTGCGCCTGGCGCACCCCGACGAGGCGGTAAAAACGAACCGTATCGTATACGGGATAGACACAAGCCTTCCCGCGCATTCCTACCGCTTTTCGGCAAAGGAGGGAGAAATCTGCCTCATCGGAAGCGACAGCCGAATGGCCGCGCAGGCGGGCTACTACCTTGAGGACATTTTGAACCTACGCGAAGCGCCCTTCCTTCTTGCGTGCGAAGAGGTGCGCACCTCGCTTTATCAGCCACGCATGGCACATTCGGGCTACGGGCTGGATATGTATCCCGACGAGCATATCGTTGCGCTTGCGCATCAAGGCGTTTCAGCGCTTTTGCTTTTCGTAAAGGGCGTGGACAAAACGCCGCAGGGCTATCACGATTTCAACGACATCTGCCGCCGCGCCGCTTCTTACGGCGTTGACGTCTACGCATACAGTTACCTTACCAACGAAATGCATCCCGAGGATTCGGGCGCCGAGGAATATTATGAGGCGCTGTACGGAGGCTTTTTTGACCGTTGCCCTTATTTCCGCGGTCTTATCCTGGTTGGCGAATCCTGCGAGTTTCCCAGCCACGATTCCAACACCACCATGCGTCTGCGGCGCGACAATATCGACGAAAACGGAAAAACCATTGTGAAGGGCAAGCCCTCCCCCGGCTGGTGGCCGTGCGAGGATTACCCTGCTCTGCTTTCGATGATTGCGCGCGTGTCGCGCCGTCGCTGTCCCAACCTTGACATCGTATTCTGGTCCTACAACTGGCACTCCGCGCCCTTAGAGGCACGCAAGAAGCTGATTGAATCCATTCCCAAGGACATTACCCTACAAGCTACCTTTGAGATGGGCGACAGCGAGGTGCGTGACGGCATTTCTCATCCAATCGCTGACTACACGCTTTTTTCTGTCGGTCCCGGCAAGTATTTTTCCTCCGAGGTTGCGCTTGCCGCAGAAAACGGTCTTCGCTTTTACTCGATGACAAACACGGGCGGCAGAACCTGGGATATCGGGTGCGTTCCCTATCTCCCTGCGCCTTACCGCTGGATAGAGCGATACAACAGAATGCGCAAAGCTAAGGAGACGTACGGTCTTGACGGCACGATGGAGGGACACCATTACGGCTTTTCGCCCTCCTTCATTACCGAGCTTGCCAAATGGGCATTCTATGCCCCGACGCCCAATCTTGAAAAGGTGCTCGCCGCCATTGTCAGACGCGATTTCGGCGGGGAGAGCTGCGAGAAGGTGCTTACCGCCTACCGCCTCTTTGGCGATGCGATTGCCGAAACGCCCGCAAAAAACCACGATCAGTACGGTCCCTGCCGCATGGGTCCCGCTTACCCCTTCGTGCTGTTTGATAACGCGGACCTTCAAATTCCCACCGTGCCGTACGCACATTTCGGAGGCAACACAATAACCAAGCCCGTATACGGCAAGTGGGGCTGGTGTACCGTTCCCGATATTTATACCGATGAAAGCAAAATGAAGGTCTTTCTTGCAGAGCTTGCGGGCTTTCGTTTGGCTGAAGAGCGTTTTTCCGAGGGCTGCCGCCTGTTAGAAGAGGCTCTCCAAACGGTCCCCTCCTCCAAAAAGGAAAACGCGGAGCAAATTTTGCGCGTTGCCGCCTTTATTCGCAACACGTACCGCACTACCGTTGGCATCAAAGAATTTTATCTGTTAAAGGAGAAGCTATCCTTCCAAACGAAGGACGCACGCCGTGAGACGCTTTATGCAATGCTTCCCATTCTACGCCGTGAGTACGAGAATGCCGAAAAGACGATACCGCTTGTCGAGGCAGACTCCCAGCTCGGCTATGAGCCAAGTATGGAATATATGTGCGACAAGGAGCATCTTTTGTGGAAGCTCGCACTTTTGCGCGACGTGATAGAACGGGAAATCCCCGCGCTTCTTACAGAGGAATGATGAAAAAACCATAAAAGCAAAAGCGGCTCGGAATACTCCGAGCCGCTCCCGTATCTTCATACAGACCGAGCCAAGCGGGAAAAGCCTGCCTCGGTTTCCCTTGGCAATCCGTCTACGGGGAATTGTCAACCCATCCCAAGCAAACGGCAACCGTTCTTCGGAAAACAGAACGGCTTGCCGTTCTTTTTCTTTAAGGACTTGTCAACCCATCCTTAAAGGTTTTTTTCCGCTTTGCGATTTCTTCTCTCGCTTCCTCTGGTACTATTGTTCGCAATTCGTCACCGTTCATTCGTGCTTTTTGTTTTTTACTGTTGACAGTTTTTTCTTCTATTTCCTTTTTCAAAAAAAGAGCAAGAATAAAGGAGTTTGGTTATATCCTTTATTCTTGCTCTTCCCTATTGAGATATTACAAATATTACAGAACCGTGATTTCGGTTTTTCTGTCGGTGAGGCAATTCTCGCCAACGTAGATTTCTATTTTGCCCTTTTCGAGGGTATAGGTGCCGTCGGCGAGGTAGTAGCCAAGCTCTGCCTTGCCAAGCGACAGGGTGACGGTTTTCTTTTCGCCCTTCTGAAGCTCGATTTTTTCAAAGGCTTTCAGCTCACGGAGGGGGCGCATCATCTTGGCAACGGGGTCGTGGATATAGAGCTGGACGGTTTCCTTGCCGTCGAAGTCGCCCGTATTTTCCACGGTGACGGAGATACGGAAGGCTTTGCCCTTTTCCAAGCCCTCACGGGAGATGGCGGCTTCCTCGACCTTGATATCGCTATAAACGAAGTTGGTATAGGAGAGGCCGTAGCCGAAGGGATAATAGGGGGTAGGAATGGAGTCAAAATAGCAGTTGCCCGGGTTTTGCCCGTAGTAGCAGTTGACGGGGCGTCCGCTGGAGGGAACGTTATAGTAGAGGGGGATATGGGTTGCCAGGCGCGGCATTGTGACGGGGAGTCTACCCGAGGGGTTCACATCCCCGTAGAGGATACGGGCAACGGCGCTTGCGGCGCGGCTACCGCCGTGCCAAGCGTAGAGAATGGCGTCACAATACTCTGCGATGCCCTCCATAGCGATGGGACGGGCGCAGAAGATAACGGCGACAACCTTTTTGCCGCTCATTCTGGCACGCTTCAAGAGTTCAATCTGCTCGGTGGGAATAGAGATATTGGAAACGGCTTTATTTTCGCCCGTTACCACCCAGTTTTCGCCGATGGCGAGAACGAGGACGTCGGAAATATTGGTCCAGACGGGGCTGAACGCCACGTCATAGGTATAGCCGACGGCGGGGCTGGTGCGGATTTGACCCTTGGAGCCTGCTACGGCGGCAATCATTGCCTCCTCCAGGTTCTGGGTTTCGTCTGCCTTGCCGTCGATCGTCCAGCAACCGAGCAAGGAGCGTCTTTCTCTTGCGAAGGGGCCAAGGAGAGCAACCTTTGCATCCTTGGAAAGAGGCAGGGTGCCATCATTCTTCAAAAGAACAACGCACTCCTCGGTCAATTCCTGCGCGCGCGCCAGATGCTCGGTGCGGTCCAGCTCAACCTGCTCACAATAGGGATTTTCAAAAAGACCCTTTTGGAACTTGATGCGAAGAACGCGGCGAACGGCCTCGTCCACCACCTTTTCATCCAGACGGCCGCTTTCAACCGCCTTTTCCAGGCATTCAATATAGTATCCGTCCCACATATCGACCTCAAGGCCTGCCTCCAAGGCCATTGCAGAGGCCTCACAGCGATCCGCGGCAACGCCCTGCGGAATCAACTGCTCTACGCATCCGTAGTCCGAAACCACAAATCCGTCAAAGCCGAGGTGACCGCGCAAAATATCGGTCAGATACTTTTTGCTGGATGTAACGGACTCACCGCTGATTTCGTTGAAGGAGCTCATAACGGTCTTAACGCCTGCCGCAACGGCAGCACGGAAGGCAGGAAGATAGCTATTATACAGCGTGTAATCGGAGATTTCGGCACGATGGTAATCGCGGCCGCCCTCGGCGGCACCGTAGCCTACATAATGCTTGGCGCAGGCGACCATAGAGCCCTTAGCGGAGAGATCATCGCCCTGGAAGCCCTCGACAACGGCTTTTGCCATACAGGCGCCGAGGTAGGGGTCCTCACCGGGGCCTTCCACGATACGGCCCCAACGGGGGTCACGCGCAAGGTCAAGCATAGGCGTAAAGGTCCAATGGATGCTATCGTTAGAGGCCTCCTCGGCGACATCGCGATAGCACTCGCGCACCTTATCAAAATTGAAGGATGCGGCAATTCCAAGCGGAATAGGCAATACGGTTCTGTGACCGTGGATAACATCGCGTCCCATAAGCACGGGAATGCCCGAGGGGCTTTCCTCAACCGCAACGCGCTGAATTTCGTTATGGAACTCTACATTGATGGCGCCCTGGGGCGTGTTTCCTGCGGTGGAGCCAACAGACATCAAAAGCGCACCTATTTCACCGCGGCGAACCTTTTCCAAAAACTCCTCCTTGTTTTTCAGACTGGGGGTTTCGGGCATATTCAGCTGTCCGACCTTTTCGTGCAGGGTCATTTTCGCAAGAAGGGCTTCTATTCTTTCTTCTATCGCTTTCATCTTCAAAATCCTTTCTAAAAAAGCAAACGCTTTCTTTTGAGAGTGTTAATACAAGAATTATACCACAAAAATATGGAAAATGCAACTCCTTGGACATAGTTTGCAAAAGCATTTTTTTGCTCTTGCTTTTTTATTTTCCCTATGCTACAATAGGCTTAACAAAAAAGGAGAGGTGCTATGCTTAAACGGGTTCCTTATTTTCTTGCCGCGCCCAAGGACGGACGCGATATGACGAAAAAGATTCAAGCCAAGCTTGACAAATACGGTATTTGTATTTTGGGCGCGGGCGATTTTGTCACCACGGGCATCGGTCTTCCCTATCGCGGAACGCTGATGGGAATGGGCGCCTCCTCGCGCTTGATTCTTGCAGACGAGGTGCGTGATGGCGCCGCCGTTCGCCTTTCCTGTTATTCCGCCGTTAAAAATCTTTCGATTATCGGGAGCGAGGAAACGGCAGGGCCCCAAGCGCTTGGCGAGCGACACGGCATTTTGTTTGAGGGAACGGCCACCGATTATACCGACTACGACCACACGAACCAGCCCTACAAGAACACCGTTTCGGGCTGTATCATTCTCGGCTTTTCGGGCGGCGGCATCACCTGCCGCCATACGGGATATTCCGTTGCCTCCTCTATTGCGGCCTCGGACTGCCATATCCGCTATTCGGGTGCCGGCATTCTCATTTCCCATTTCAGCGAATTTCATAATTTTACGAATGTTGCCTGTTCTCAAAACCTTTACGGTTGCATCAACAACGGCGGAAACAACAATTTTGTAAACTGCTGCTTCTCGGCAAACGGCACGGGCTTTGTCATCGACAACACAGACGGTCAAGCGCCCAACTGCGCCCACGGCTCTGCCGTTGGATGCACCTTCCACCATTCGGACAACAACGAGGGCGTTGGCATTTACATCAAGGACGCAACCCCCGGCTTTGTTTTCAGCGGCGGCAACCTCGGCTTTTCCAAGATTGTTTTGGAAAACGCGGACGCCATCGTTTTTAACGGCTTCAATTTTCTGCGTCGCGTGGCCATTTCCGTTTCGGGCGGCACGCTGACGCTCTTTTCGGGCTGTGCCTTCCACCAAACGCCCACCTTATCGGTTGAAAACAACGACGCGGTACATTTTGACAGCTGTTATATGCAAGACGGCTCACCCTACAAGCCCATTTAAGAGGTCAAACTATCCTTCGTTGGAAAAACACTTACAACGCATAAAAAAGACCGCAGTTTTCAAACTGCGGTCTTTTGGGTTATAGGGGATAGCCGCCGTCAGACCTCAAGAGGAAGGGCGTACTTTTCGGCATATTCCTTCACCATATTTTTATAATCCTCGGTATGCTCCTGCGCCAAGACGCTTTGGTGCATATTGAGGTTGCGCTCTGCCGTATCCAGGATACAGGAGGCGATATTGGAGCAATGGTCTGCCGTTCTTTCGATATTGGTCAGCAAATCCGACCAGATGAAGCCCGCGCTGATGGAGCAATTCCCCTGCTGCAGGCGGAGAATGTGACGGGCGCGGAGCGCTTCCTTCAAATCGTCGATAACGTCCTCCAAGGGCTCCACACGCTTGGCGGTTGCCAAATCGTTTTGGGTAAAGGCGGCGACGGAGAGAGAAACGATTTCCTTCAAGGCGCCGCAAAGGACGGTCAGCTCCCCTGTTGCCGCTTCGGAGAGGGCAATACCCTTATCCCGCATTTCCTCCACCGACTCCACGATATTGACGCTATGGTCGGTGATGCGCTCGAAATCTCCGATAAGGCGCAGAAGCGAGGCTGCCTCGGCGCCCTCTAAGTCGCCGATACGCATACCGCTGAGCTTAACGAGATAGGTACCGATGACGTCCTCATATTTATCCGTTTTATCCTCGTAATCACGGACGGAGGCGGCGTTCTCGGGGGAGTAGCCAAAGATGGCGGCTATTCCCTCCTCGATGGATTTTTCCGCAAGGCCTGCCATAGCCACGGTGGCGGTACGGGACTGCTCCAGGGCGATACGGGGGGTGGAAAGCAGACGCTCGTCCAGACGGACAACGAACGTTTCGCTCTCGCCCTTACCGTCGGGCACAAGACGGGTTGCCAGCTTGACGAGGAGCGAGGAGGCGGGCAAGAGAACTGCGGTGCAGACCACGTTGAAGACGGTATGCACGATGGCGATTTCAAAGGCGCCAACGGAGCTGCCCAAGAGAGCCTCTATGGGCAAAAGGGCGCGCGCCAGGGTAAAGAGGACAAGGCAGATGACGGTGCCGATGATATTAAAGAGCAGATGGACAACCGCCGTTCTTTTGGCGTTTTTATTGGCGCCCACGGAGGAAATCATCGCCGTCACGCAGGTACCGATATTCTGACCCATAATGATGGGGATGGCGGCGCCAAAGGTGATTTGCCCCGTAGAGGAGAGGGCTTGGAGGATACCGACGGAGGCGGAGCTGGACTGGATAATGGCGGTGAGCAGCGCGCCTGCCAACACGCCGAGGAAGGGGTTGGAGAACAGGACGAAGAGCTGCTGGAAGGCAGGGACGTCACGCAGGCCCGACACGGCGCCCGACATCGTTTCCATACCGAACATCAGGGTGGCGAAGCCCAAAAGAATCAAGCCCGTATCCTTCTTTTTACTGCCCTTTAAGAACATATAGAGGATAACGCCCACAAGTGCCAGAACAGGGGTAAAGGAGGAGGGCTTCAAGAGGCGGATAAAGATGCTTTCTCCCGAGATACCGCTAAGGGACAAGACCCAGGAGGTGACGGTGGTGCCGACGTTGGCGCCGATAATGACGTTGACCGCCTGGCGCAGGCTCATCAGCCCCGAGTTTACAAAGCCCACCACCATAACCGTGGTTGCGGAGGAGCTTTGGATGATGGCGGTGACGCCAAGGCCCGTCAGAAAGCCGAGGATGCGCTTAGAGGTGAGCCGCCCGATGACGGCTTGCAGCTTACTGCCCGCGCGGCGCTCCAGCGCCTCGCCCATTACGTTCATACCGAAGAGAAACAGGCAAAGGCCGCCAATCATAGTCAATACGTTGAAAATATCCATTTTAACCTCCTTAAAGGAACACAAAGACAGTATGCACCGAGGGAGCGCATATTCAAACAAGAAATAAAGCCTTGAGGGTGACCTCAAGGCTTTTAGCCGCAAAAGCGTCAAGGTCTACGGCATATAAGACAGCACATCGCTTTTACGGTTAGAAATCACGGTATCAAATTAAGGTGACCTTTTTCATCACCTGGGGAATACGGGGACGGTCGGAGTAATCGGTTTGGACGGCGGCGATTTCGTCCACCACGTCCATACCCTCCACGACACGCCCGAAGGCGGCATAGGAGCCGTCCAAGTGGGGAGCGTCCTCGTGCATAATAAAGAACTGAGAGGAGGCGGAATCCTTCATCATCGAGCGCGCCATAGAAATGACGCCACGGGTGTGCTTCAAGGGGTTATCCCAGCCATTCTGCTTGAATTCGCCCTTGATTTTTTCGTCAGCGCCGCCCATACCCGTTCCTGTGGGGTCGCCGCCCTGTATCATAAAGCCTGCAATTACACGGTGAAAAATCAAGCCGTCATAAAAGCCGCTCTTCACGAGCTTTTCAAAATTGGCAACGGTGATGGGAGCGGCGGTTTTATCCAGCTCGATTTTAATCACTTTGCCGTTTTCCATTTCAATTTGTACCATGGATGCGTTTCCTTTCGATTTTTTAATCCAAGGACAGTGTACCATCTTTCGGGCGTTTTGTCAACCTTTTTTCCGAGAAAGAGAAAGTTTTTCCGCTTTTTCGGGGCTTGACGAACGGGCGAGAATTTGGTACAATAAAAAGAGAAATTACAGGACACGAAGGAAGGGGGCTTTACCTTGAAGCTTTTACATATGGGGGACTGTCATTTGGACGCCGCTATGGAATCCCATCTGCCCAAGAGGCTGGCGGAGGAACGGCGGGGAGAGCTGCGCCTTACCTTTCGGCGCGCCCTTTCCTTAATCAAGACGGAGGGGGCAGACGCCGCTTTATTAGCGGGGGACGTTTTTGACACGCCGCGCCCCTCCGCAGAGACGCTGGCATACGTTTGCGATGCTATTGCTTCTTATCCCGACACCCCTTTTATTATTATTGAGGGCAACCACGACAAGGGCGCCTGGCAGGGGGCGACTCTGCCCGAGAACGCCCATTTAGTATCCTCGGAGGGCTTTGAGAGCTTTCCCTTAGGGGAGCTGACCGTTCACGCGCTTTCTTACCCCTACCGCCCCGACTCTCTTACCGCTCTTCCCTTTTCGGAGGGTGTGGGGAACGTATACCTATTACACGGCACCTTACAGGCCGCCTGGCAGGACGCCGCTTCCATTTCGCCGCTTCCCTTTGCCGCGCACGGTGCTGATTATATTGCGCTTGGGCATTACCACGCCTTTCGGTACGAGAGGCTGGGGGAGAATGCCCGATACTGCTATGCGGGGACGCCCGAGGGACGGGGCTTTGACGAAACGGGCGCTTGCGGCGCTGTGATTTGGGACAGCGAAGCACCCGACGCCCCCGTTTTCCATCCGCTTGCCTGCCGAACCTTACATACGCTTTCTCTTTCTCTTACGGAGATAGAGGGACAGGCGGCATTAGAGGCTGCCGCCCTGGCGGCTGCCGAGGGGATAGGCGAGGAGGATATGCTTCGCCTGGTGCTGACGGGCAGCTACAAGGAGGGCTTTCACAAGAATATCAAGCAATTAGAAGGACTGCTTGCGCAGCGCTTCTATTTTGTTCGGGTGAAGGACGAGAGCCGTCTTGCCATTTCCTACGAGGATTACAGGCATGACGTTTCCTTAAAGGGCGAGTTTGTCCGTTCCGTTTTATCCTCCTCGCTGTCCGAGGCGGAGAAGGAGCGCGTTTTGCTTTACGGCTTGCGCGCGTTACGGGGCGAGATTCCCGACAAGGCATAAAAGGACGGTAGAAAGATGAAGATATTAAACTGTCATATCAACGGCTTTGGCTGCTTTGAGAATGCCGACTTTTCCTTTGAGGAGGGACTCAACACCATTTGCCGCAAGAACGGCTTTGGCAAGACCACGCTGGCGGTATTTATCAAGGCGATGCTGTACGGGCTTCCTGCCACCAAGAAGCAGGACGTGAAGGAAAACGAGCGCAAGCACTACAAGCCCTGGCGCACGGGCGCCTACGGCGGCTCCTTAGAGTTAGAGACAGAGGGGCGCCGCTACCGCATTGAGCGAAGCTTTGGCGCCAAGGAAAAGAGCGACAGCTTTACTGTATACGATTTAGCCACGGGCAAGCAGACGGACGCCTTAGGGGATTGCCCCGGGGTGACGCTTTTCGAGATAGATGCGGAGGGCTTTGAGCGCAGTGTATACATTTCCCAGCGCGAGCCCCACGCCAGGCTGAACACCCCCACCATTCAAAGCAAGCTGGGGGCGCTGATTGAGGACTCGGAAGATTTGGGCGACTATCAGGGCGCCGAGAGCCTTCTTTTACAGCGCGCCCGTAGCTACAAGACCACGGGCGAGAGAGGCTCCGTATACGAGCAAAAGCGCGCGCTTTCCGCCAAGGAGGCGGAGATTGCCGCCTGCCAGGATGCCGCCCTTCAAGCCGCTTCCCTTCGGGAGGCGATTGCAGACGAGGAAAAGGCAAAGGCCAAGGCGCAGGATGCGTTGCGTGCCATCCGTGAGGAAAACGGGCTTCGGCGCCAAAGGAACGAGGCGCTTCGCTTGCGAAAGGACGCCGCCCGTGACCACGCGCGGCTTTCGGAGGCTTTGCGTCTTGCCGAGGAAAAGCGGACGGAGCTCCTCGCCTTTTTTGGCGGCGAGGTGCCGTCTGAGAAGGCTATACAAGAGATTGAGGACGCCTTGACGGCATACGAGGCGGCAAAGGCGAAGCAGAGCGCTACCGTCTTTTCCGAGGAAAAGCAGAGCCGTCTTTCCGCTTTACGGGAGAAATACAGGGCGCAGCCCCTGACCCGTTCCCTGCTTTCGGGCTTTCGGGAGGAATGGGGGCTTTTAGAGCATAAGGAGCGCACCCTTTCGCTATCGAAGCCGCAAGAGAGCGAGGCGCTGTCAATCGGTGCCATTCGGTATCAAGGGTTGACGGAGGAAAGGGCGGCGGAGATTGCCGCGCTTGCCAACGCCTGCGACACCGATACCGCCCCCCGTCGCTCCCCCTTCTTCCCTATCGGCATTATCGGCGCGGCGGTTGCCGCCGCTCTCGGCGCTCTCTTTTTCATTCTGTCCCTGACTCTTCCTGCCATTTGCGCGCTTGCGCTTTTCGTGGGCTTTTCCGCTTTGGCGGCGCTGACGGCAACCGGGCAAGGAAACGGCAGGGGCGCCGACCTTGAAGCGCTGGCGCGGCTTTTATCCCCCTTTGGCGTAACGCCGCCTACTCCCTTGGAGGCAAAGCTCTTCCTTGCAGGATATGACAGATACAAGGCAGAGAAAGGGGCATACGACGGCAAGGCAACGGAATACGAGGCGGCATGCTCCGCCTTTACCGAGCAAAGGACTGCCTTTGCCGCCGCTCTTGCGCCCTACGGCGAGGGCGAGCCTGCGGCGCTTTTGGCGATGCTGGAGGCAGACCTTGTCGCCTTGGAGGGCTTAGAGCTCGAGGAGAAGGAAATCAAGGAAAGGCTTGCCGAGGCGGAAGCCGCCCTTGCCTTGCAAAATGACCGCTTGGCAAGACTGCTGGCACCCTTCCCTGCCGACACCCTTTCCTACCGCGCGCTTTGCGGCGAGCTTTCCGCTAAAAAGACGCTTTTGGCAGAAGCGGAGCAACAGATAAAAGAGGCAGGCGAGGCGCTTGCCGCGTTCCGTGCCCAAAAGGGCTTTACGGAGGCAGAGGCAGTGGATGCCGAGGAGGAGCCCCTGCTTGATGAGGGCGAGGCACTCTCTATCATTGACAGCCTCACCGCCTCCATTGCCGCCAAGGACAAGGAGGCCACGGTTTTAGAGGAGCGCGCCTTCCCCTTGCATATACGCATTGAGGAGAAAAAGCAGATAGAGGCGCAGATTGCCGAGGAGGAGGAGATTTTCTCTGCCTTGGAGGAGGCAAGGCGTTTTCTGACCGATGCCAAGGAGGCGCTTTCTACCCGTTATCTCAGCGGTATGGAGGAGAGCTTCCGCACACGGATGGAGGCGCTGTCCTCTTCCCCTGTTGCCTATCATTTCGATACCGAGCTTTCTCTTTCGGCAGAAAAGGACGGGGCGCGCCGCCAGACCGAGCTTCTCAGCGCAGGCGAGGCGGACTTGGCGCTTTTCTGCGCCAGGATTGCCTTGGTGGATACCATTTTCACCCGTGAGGCACCCGTTTTGATTTTGGACGACCCCTTTGTTAATCTGGACGGGGAAAATCTTGCCCGTGCCCATACACTGTTGGAGTCGCTGTCACGGGATATGCAAATTCTTTATTTTGTTTGCAGAGAATAAGCAAGCAAAGAGCCTGTCGGTTGCCCGACAGGCTCTTTTTTAACGATAGACTTTTATTCGTACACAGCACGGCTACCGCCGATATACTTGGGACGGGTTCTTGCCGCCAGCAAGAGCGCCTTGCCAATCGAGGCAAGGGAAAGTCTGACGGGGACGGCGACTGCCTTCAGGTGCATCCCAATTAACGTTCCGCCGATATCAAGACCCAGGTGGGCGGCGATATGCTCCACCACGATGGGGGCTTCAAAGCCCTCGTAGGCGGCGGTGGCGAAGGAGCCACCTGCCTTGATTTGCGGCTTGACAGCCACAGGCTCCAGCCCGTAGCGCTCGGCACACGCCTTTTCCACCACCAAAGCACGGTTCAGATGCTCACAGCACTGGGCGGCGAGAAAGATGCCCTTTTCCTTGCAAATGGGATAGACGGCGTCAAAGACTGCCTTTGCCGCCTCAAAGGTGGAGCCGTGCCCAATGGTACCGCCCACGATTTCGGAGGAGGAGCAGCCGATAACGAATATCTGACCCTTCTCTGCTCCCGCCATGCTGATAAGCTCCTCTGCCGCCTTTTTTGCGGCATTCTTGATTTCCTCGTACATATCTATTCCTCTCTTAGCCGTAAGGACATTAAAGCAAAAGGCCGCCGCAACCAATATGATTGCGACAGCCTCTCGGTTTTCGTAAAATCAGTTCTTCACCATATTGGCGATTTCTTCTGCGAAGTTGTCTTCTCTCTTCTGCAAGCCCTCGCCCTTATCGTAACGATAGAAGGCAAGAATCTTGATGTCAGCGCCCAGAGCCTTGGCGGTTTCAGCAACGTACTTGGAAACCTTCATAGAGTCTTCCTTGACGTATGCCTGCTCCAAGAGGCAGTTGGTGTCGTAGAACTTGCCCAGCTTGCCCTTGATGATACCCTCCAGAACGTTGGCAGGCTTGCCTGCGAACTTGGGGTCCTGCTCCATCTGCTTCAAAAGGATTTCCTTCTCCTCCTCCATAACGGAAGCGGGAACGTCCTCCTTGCCCACGTACTGGCAAGCCATAGCGGCAACCTGCAGGGCAATGTTCTTAGCGAACTCAGCAAACTCAGCCTTCTCAGCAACGGCAGCATCGGTAGCGAAGCTCACGATAACGCCCGTAGCACCCATACCGTGGATATAGGTGGATACGATGCCGTCAACGATAACGAAGCGGCGCAGGGACAGCTTTTCACCGATGGTGAAGGTCTTTTCCTGCAGTACAGCCTCAACGGTATCGTCGGTTCCGTCATACTTGCAAGCCTTCAGCGCTTCAATATCAGCGGGACGGCAAGCGATGATGGTTCTCAGAATGCCCTTTGCAAAGGCACGGAAGGTTTCGTTCTTAGCAACGAAGTCGGTTTCGGTATTGATTTCGACCATAGCGGTTACACCGTTCTCGGTCAGAATATCAACCAGACCGTCGGCAGCAATTCTGCTTGCCTTCTTTGCGCTGGCGGCAACGCCCTTTTCGCGCAGGATTTTGATAGCCTTGTCAAAATCGCCATCGGCTTCTACCAATGCGTTCTTGCAATCCATCATACCACAACCGGTCTGCTTTCTCAGCTCGGCAACATCTTTAGCGGTAATAGCCATTTTATTTCTCCTTACAGTTTTTTGTTTTGGGCTGAATTATTCAGCGTCCTCTGCAGCTTCCTCAGCGGCAGGGGCTTCCTCGGTAGCATCGGTCAGCTGCTCGCCGCCCTTTGCCTCGATAACGGCGTCAGCCAATGCGCCGCCGATGAGCTTGATAGCGCGGATAGCGTCATCGTTACCGGGGATGATATAGTCAGCATCCTCGGGATCGCAGTTGGTATCAACGATAGCAACAACGGGAATACCAAGCTTCTTGGCTTCCATAATGGCGATGTGCTCCTTGCGGGTATCTACAACGAAAATCGCGGAGGGAAGCACGTCCATCTCCTTGATACCGCCATAGTTCTTCTCAAGGTCTTCCATTTCCTTGACTCTCTTTGCGGCTTCCTTCTTGGGGAGCAGGTCAAGCGTTCCGTCTGCCTGCATCTTCTCCAGCTCCTTCAGACGGTTGATGCTCTTACGGATGGTTCTGAAGTTGGTCAGCATACCGCCGGGCCAACGAACGTTTACGTAGTACATACCGCACTTCAGGGCTTCCTCGCGGATAGAATCCGCAGCCTGCTTCTTGGTTCCGACAAACAGGATGGTACCACCCTCAGCGGCAACACCGTTCACAAAATTGTACGCCTCTTCAAACTTCTTAACGGTCTTCTGAAGGTCAATGATGTGAATCCCGTTACGCATGGTGAAGATGTACTCTGCCATTTTCGGATTCCATTTCTTCGTGGGGTGACCAAAGTGGACACCTGCTTCCAACAACTGCTTGATGGAAATTTCGAACATTTTCTGTTCCTCCTCGGTTTTTTTCATCCGTACCGCCTTGCCACTCCGCAACCTTTCGGCACCGGCGGATTCCGACGATACGTGATATTATTTCTGCGTTTGGCGCAGATACAGATAATATAACACATATTTCCTTTTATTGCAAGGTCTTTCTTCTTTGTTCACAAAAAAGTTACGAATGAAAAAGCCGCCCTAACAGCAGGGCGGCTGAGAGGGCGGCGGGCGGCGGTCCTTTTTGTTGCTTGAGGTAGGCAGGCCCTCCACGTTGACGAGGATAACGTCCTCTCCTATGCGCTCAATTCTATCCCAGGGTATGCAGAGGCGCTCCTTACACCCCACACCGAGGAAGCCTGAGGAAACGGGCACCACGATGGCGGTCAAGCGCCCGTCACAGACGTTGAACTCCACCTCGGACACGCATCCAAGGCGCCGCCCGTCACAGGTATTGATGACCTCCTTTTCCCGCAGGTCCTCACTATTGCATTTTTGCATACGGTCACCCTTCCTTTCTCTACCGTTTTTTCTCGTACTTCTCTTTCATTGTATGCGGAAAAGGGAAAAATTTGATTAAATTTACAAAAAGGTATTTCTTTTTCTCCTTGCTTCTGCTATACTTGATAGGTATCATACTCTACGGAAAGGAATCGATATGCTAAAAGAACACAAGCCCGCGGTGCTGTATATTGGCGCCCTTCTGCTTTTACAGCTTGCTCTTTGCCTGGCGACGCCGTTTATTTACGAGGAGCTGGTATATGACGGGAGCGTCCTTGCCATTCCCGTTTATTATATTTTACAGTTTTTGGGCTGGCTTTCTCCCGTTCTGATGTTTGCCGTCCTCGGCTATTCCCTTTGCCGATACCCTCTTGCTACGGCACTTCTTCCCTTTTACGTATATGCGGGGATACAGCTGCTGTTCCAGATTCCCACCGCCTTTCTTTCTCCCCTGTCGGACGCGCCCTTATTCGATATGCTCCTGCTTGGCGCCAACGCCCTTTTCAGCTCCCTTTGCTTCCTTTTGGTGGCGCTTTTGGGATATTTTCTGCTGATTCGAAGCAAGACGCCTATGCACGCCCCCCTGCTGTTTGCCAAGGGAGATACTGCCCTCTATTTTCTGGGGCTTGCGGTTATTCTGCATACTGCCTACCAGGTGATTGCGCGGACCGTTGACTTTATCATCTATCTTTCCAAGAGGCTCTTTATGGGAAGCGGCGCCGACTATGCCGATTTCTTTATTTCCATCTTCTTCTACCTGCTTTTCGGCTTCGTTGCCCTGGTGCTCGGGCGGTTGCTGCAGAACGCCTTTTTTGAAAACGACGCCGCGTAACGCGGCAAAAAACAAAGCCCCCGTTGGTCGGTCGACCAACGGGGGCTTTTAGCTTGTCCTTATACCAATTTTTTAACAGTCTTGTAAATTTCCTTTGCCATACGGTAAAATCCAAGATCATTGGGGTGACAGCCGTCTACAAAGCAGTTTTCTCTGTCCTCCCTGCCGAAGAGCTTCTGCCCGTCCACAAAGTACACGTTTTCGTCGCCGTTTTTCTTGGCGTTCCGATAGGTGCGCTTGACAACGGCGCGGCGCTTGGTGGAGCCTACGGTATCGGAGTCAAAATCGGGCCTTGAAACCATTACGACAGGCACGTTCGGATGGTGCTTGCGGAAATGCAGGAAAAACCTCTCGTGGGTTTTTTCAAGATGCTCCACATTGGGCGCATTATGGTCATAATCGTATACGAAAATGCTGCACTTGATATTTTCAAAATATTCCGCCATTCTGTCCTCCGCCTTGGCGTTGCCGCTAAAGCCGAGATTGATAAAGTCTGTATTCGTCCACTTGGAGATATACGCCTGGTAGGCGTTATCGGGACGGCAGGCGCATCCGCCCTGGGTGATGGAGGAGCCGTAATACAAAATAGGCGCTCCTTCCTTATAGGGCAAGCCCTTCTCTACCGTTGCGCCCTCGTCAACACCCACGGAAAGAGAAAGCAGGTTGTTATAGAGAGGAAAATACAGGGTAAAATGCTGCATTTTCTTCCCGTTTCCGATTCTCATTTTGGAACGGAAGCCCTTTTCGCTGTCGGGAAAGGGAAAAAAGCCTGCCGCATAAGAGGTCTTTCCGTCCTCCTCGCGAATCAGAGAAAAGCCGGCTGCGCCCGACATAGGCATATGACGCATTTTTTCGAGATTGTACTCTACTATAAGCTCCAGGTTTTCCGAGTCCGTGGAGAAGCGAAGTCTGCCGCCTGCGGTATGGGTATTCAGGTAGGCAACGCCCTCGCTGACCTCCCTTGCCACATCGCTTGGCATACGCACAAAGCGCCCGCTTTCCTCCTCGTAACGCACACCGTACAAGTCGAAAGCAGGAGAAGGAATGCGGTAAAACCGCATTCCTTCCTCGGAAAAATCGGCGCCTACGGCAAAGTTTTTATCAATTTTAGTGATATCAACTCCCATATGGCAAGCCTCTCTTATGCCTTTTCGCTGTCAATAAACTGCTGCAGGGTAATGGTGCCCTTGGAAAGGGACAGGAACTTGTCGTTGTATCTGTCTACCGTCGAGGTAGCAACGTATACCATATACTCAAACAAGTCGGGGGTAAGCTGCGCGCCGCCCTGATAGCTTGCGGTCAGACGGAAGGTGATTTCACCGTCGCTGATGTCATAGTCAAAGGAGCCGTCTACCAGTCCGTAGCCTGCTACGCAAACCGCAACAGCGCCCTCGACTCTCTTGTCCTCGGGCATATGGAAGGGCATCCAGGAAATGTAGGAAACGATGCAGCGCTCGGTGTCCACTCTCATCAAAAAGTCAACGGGAATGTCATCGCCGTGGAGGGTGCATCTGATTTTCAGCTTCTCCTCGTCCTTCTCATAGCGCCAGTTGTGGCTATCCATCATAGCGCAGATGTTGGCAAAGGCTTCCTTGCCCTTTAAGATTTTTTGCTCGTTATCCATTTTGTGTTCCTCCGTTTATATGTTTTTTTTGATAAAACGATTATAATTACTTGTTCTGCCTGTAAATATCTTCCAGCTCGTTGCTCTTCAAGTGGGTCTTGGAAAGAAGCGCCTCCACCAAGGCATCCAGCACCCTGCGATTTTCCGCAATGCAGGTCTTGGCAGCCGCCAGCTCTCTTTCCAGTACCTCGTTGACGCCCTCACGTACCTTGGCAGCCAGCTCGCCGTTCATTTCGGCGGCGCTGATAACCCCAAGACCGAAGGCATCCTCCATACCGTAGGTGCAAATCATTTCCCTGGCAAGGTGGGTTGCGGTATGCAAATCCCCCGAGGCACCCGTTGTCAAGCCGTCCTTATCGCCGTAGCACACTAACTCCGCGGCTCTGCCGCCCAAGGAGGTTCTGATACGGGCAAGAAGGTCATCTCTGGTATAGACGCCCTTGTTTTCGTTATCCGCGTGCTGCATATAGCCGCCGTGATTGCCTCTGGCAACAACGGTCAGATAGGAGGGGATTTCCCCTGCCGCCATACACACCAGCGCGTGTCCTGCCTCGTGCCTTGCGGTACGAAGGAGAGCCGCCTCGTCATGCACCTTGCTTTCACCGCCGTTGAAGCTTTCAAAGGCTTCCTCCAGCATAGCGTCATCCACCACACCGTTCTCGGACTTGATGGCGTTACGCATCGCAAATTCCATCACGTTATCCAGCTCTGCCAGGCTCATCCCCACCGAGCGCATGGCGATATTCTTCCATTCCTCCTCGGAGATGTGCAGAACGGGATGGCGGTCGATGTACATTTTCAGATACTGTTCTCTTTCCGCACGGTCGGGCAAATCCACCAAGAGGCGTCTGTCAAAGCGGCGAAGGAGCGCCGCATCCAGGCTACGGGGGCCCGACTGCTCCACAGTATAGTTGGTGGCAGCCAAGACGAACACGGGCTTGGAGGAGTTGCTCTTGAAGCCGTCCATTTCGGTCAAGAATGCCGTCAACACATCGGCGCTGGTTTCTGCCGCGGCAGAATCGCTGTTGCGGTTTTTGCCGATGGCGTCAATCTCGTCGATAAAGAGAATGGAGGGGGCATAGCGTCTTGCCGTTCTGAAAAGCTGATGCACCATTTCGGCGCCCTGTCCCACGTATCTTTGCAGGAACTGGTTGCCCTCAGCGGCAATAAAGGTCACGTCCGACTCTCCTGCCATCGCCTTGGCAAGAAGGGTTTTACCCGTTCCGGGAGGGCCGTAGAGCAAAACGCCCTTAGGCGCCTTGACGCCCTTCCGCAGATAGGCGGTGGGATTTTTCAGATAGCGGACGAAGTAGGAAAGCTCATCCTTGGCGTCCTTGGCACCGATAACGTCCGAGAAGCGGACATTCGGCTTGCTGACGTCATTGAGAATGCTGCCCGAATCCTCGGCAGAAACCGAGAGCTTCAAGGCGCAATCAAAGAGAGAAACCGTTGCGGTGGTGCCGTCCTCGGACACCGTTTGCGCCGTTTTATAGGAAAGAATCTTGTTTGCCTTGGCAAGGCGCAGCATATTCTTGCGGCGGTATGCCGAGGCACAGTGGGTGAACACCGTTTCCGCTACGTTGTCATCCTTGTCGGGACAAATGATGCCAACAGCCCCAGCCTTAGCGAAGGAGAGGAACTCCTCCTCGTTGATTTCTCTTTCCTTGGTTTGGAGAATGCACAGGGCAACGTCGGTTGCCGAGGCGGCATACAGGAAGAAATCGCCGCCCTCGGAGAGAATGTCCTCGGTATTCAGCACATTCATCTTCTCGGCTCTGGGGTGACAGGTGACGTCACAGATAATCAAGGAGATTTCCTGCTTAAAGAGGATATCCTTGGCTTCCTCAATAGAGGAGGTGGCGTGAATCTTGATGTTGCTGACCTTGCGCTTCAGCTCCTCTGCCCTATCCTCATCGGCAAAGAGGAGGATTTCAGGGGTGGACTCATCCACGAAGAGCGAGCGGATTTCCTCATTATCCTGAGGGATAATCACGTCAAAGACGATTTCCTTCAATTCGTACAGTCCCACGCTCTGGGTGCTGGCAGACGCCAAGCGAAGTAGCTCGTACAGCTCCTCGTAGAGGAATGCGGAGGCGCGCCCCGTTACCGTTCTGGCATCCGCCTTTCCGCCCTCGGCATAGAGGAGCGCGGCAGGCACGTTTTCCTTGATTTTGATGGAGATGGGGAGAGCCGAGGTCAATGCCTTGGCACTCTTTTCTAACTCCTTGGTGGTAATTTTCAGAAGGTCGCCCGCGCTGAGGTGATTGAACATCACCACGTTGCCCGAGGCAAAGCGGGAGCAAATAGCGGCAGGAAAATAGGGGACCTTGGTTTCGGGATTGACGTCGGTACGCAGCGCCTTGATAACCGTTTTACGGGGGATAGAGGACAGCAGCGCATTCTGCTCATCCTCATACAGCTGATGACCCGCGTTAGTGGTGAAAATCAGGATGGTATCCTTGAAGGAAACCTCCTCATCGGTATAGTTGTCACGGAGTCTACCCGCGTCCAAAATCTGCAAGAACAGGTTGATGACGTTGGTATGCACCTTTTCAATCTCGTCAAACAGGAGAACGCTCAAGGGGTTCTCGGCAACGAAGCTGGTTACGTTACCCGCCTTACCGTTTTTATACACCTTGTCGCTTCCGCAGAACTCGATAGCCGCCTCCTTGTCGGAGTACTCACTCATATCGAAGCGGCAATAGGGCAAGCCGAGGGTTGCGGCAACCTTCTCTGCCAAGAAGGTTTTACCCACACCGGGAGGGCCCGCAAACAGGAAGGTAGCGCGGGGCTTGCGGCGCTCGGGCATCGAGATGGCCTGCAGCTCGGACTGGAAATAGCCCGCGGTAAAGACGTTGATGGCCTGGTCCTGCCCCAAAATGCTTTCGGAGAGAGTCTGCTGCATCTTCTTGGTCTTTTCTACCAGGGCACCGAGATAGTAGGGATTATCCTTATAGAGAGAGGGCATTTCTCCGTCCTCCTCATTCTCCTCGGCGCTTTCGGCAGGCTGAGAAAAGAGGTCATCAAAGGTGATGGGCTTCTCTTCCTTGGGCTCCTCTGCCGACTCTTCCTCTTTCTTTTCCTCGACGGTAGGGACAGGCGGGGGAGGGGGCGCTTCTACCTTATCTCTGCTGATGATAGCCAGCGCCTTCTTCACGTAGGAAGGAAGCTCCGCCAAGAGGCGCTTCGCCAGAACGTCCGCCGAAAGAGATGCACAGGAGGAGAACTCCAGATTCAGAAGGGCGGAGCGCAGAAGGAGCGCATCCATAGAATAGTTCTCACCGCCCGACTTCATCACCAGGGTAATAGCCGTCAAGGCACGGGTGGGTTGCTTTTTAACGTCGGGAAGGAGGGCTAAGGTCTTCTCCCACTCTTCCCTGTTATCTTCTACAACGGGAACACGGTTGGTGCCTGCCTTCCTTGCCATCAAAACGATGGCGTTGATAAAGAAGCCTGCGGTAGCAGATTCCTTGCCCTCATTTTGCGCAAGCTCCGTGGCGCTTGCCAAAAGGGCTTCTAACAGTTTTGTCTTCTTCATAGTCTTTTCCTTTATTTTATTCTACTCTTCCGCGCAGCATTTCCTGCTTCAAGGTCCAAAGCCTGTCGGACAAGTCAACGTAATACCGATGAGGATTGTCGAAGCGCTTGACCTCATCCCAAAGAAGAGAAAGCTGCTCCTTGCAATAGGCGCGGATTTCCTCAATGTCGGGGAGCTCATAGACACACTCACCGTTCAAGAATACGGGAATTTGCAGGGGAACGATTTTGTAATTATGCACCGTTTTATGCTTCCAGGTGTTGACGGGGTCAAAGAGAAGCAAGGGCTCCTTTTCGTTCAGCACCTCATCGGCAAGGGTAATATAGTCGGCAATCGCCTGCCCCGTTTCGCCATCAAAGATGCGGTAGGGCTTTTTATAGCCGGGGTTGGTGATTTTCTCAATATTTTCGGATATTTTGATTTTGGGACGGATGCTTCCGTCTGCCCTTTCAATGGCAACGAGCTTATAGACGCCGCCGAACACGGGAGAGGATTTGGAGCAAATCAAGCGCTCTCCAACGCCGAAGGCGTCAATTTGAGCCCCCTGCGACAGAAGCGTCTTTATCAGGTTTTCATCCAAGGAGTTGGTGGCAATGATTTTGCAATCCGTCAGCCCTGCCTCATCCAGCATCTTGCGAATTTTCTTGCTCAGATAGGCGATGTCGCCCGAATCCAAACGCACAGCGTACTTTTTGATGCCCTTGGGAAGCAAAACCTCCTTAATGGCACGAATGGCGTTGGGAACGCCGCTATGCAATACGTCATAGGTATCAATCAGAAGGGTGACGTTTTCGGGATACAGCTCGCAATAGGTGCGGAAGGCGGTATACTCATCGTCAAACATCTGTACCCAGGAATGCGCCATCGTACCCGTCGCGGGGACGTTGAAATCACGTTCTACCATTGCACAGGCGGTGGAGCTGCACCCCCCAATATACGCGGCACGAGCGCCAAGAATGGCGGCAGAGGCTCCCTGCGCGCGGCGAGAGCCGAACTCAGACACGGGGCGCCCGTCGGCAGCGCGCACGATACGGCTTGCCTTAGTGGCAATTAAGGACTGGTGATTGACACACAACAGCAGGAAGGTTTCAATCAGCTGTGCCTGGATAGCGGGGGCGCGCACGGTGATGATGGGCTCACCGGGGAAAATAGGCGTTCCCTCCTTCATAGCGAAGATATCGCCCGTAAAGCGGAAATGTCTTAAATACTCCAAAAATGCCTCGTCAAACTGACCCTTGGAGCGCAGAAGCGCAATATCCTCCTCAGTGAAACGAAGATTTCTGATATAGTCTACAATTTGCTCAAGACCTGCAAACACGGCGTAGCCCGCACCGTCGGGAATCGAACGGAAGAATACATCAAAATACGTAATTTCTTCTCCCCGTCCCAGACGAAAATAGCCGTTGCTCATAGTCAGCTCGTAATAGTCGCAGAGCATCGTATAGTTTTCGTTGTTCAGCATTTTTTCTTCCTTTGATTTCAGAGTGCGCTCACGATAAAATATACAACCGTATACGCCAGGCTGGCTACCATAATGGCCGCCAATGCCAGGCAGAGGATACGCACGGCAAGCTTGCTTTTTTCTTTCTTTTTCATAGCGGTTCCTTTATTTTGCTTTTATTTTTTTTCACGGTAGGCGTTTGTTTTCAAGGCGATGCCCGATACGTTGGGTCCGTTATGGATTTGCTCGGGCAGGTGCGCCAAAATCGTTTCAAGACCGTTGACAACGGCAAACTCGGGGTTGGGTACACGGCGGCATTTTACCCCCGTTACCCCATATATCATATGGTCGATGCCCTCAAGTAATGAGCCGCCGCCCGATAAAATAATGCCGTTTTCAAAGGTTTCTCTTACTGCCTCGGCAGGAATTTTGGAGAGCGCCTCGCAAACCACCTCTAAAACGGCGGCACAGGGCTCCTCCAACGCCTCAAACATTTCGTCCGAGGAAATGACAGTGCGGCGCATACTGTTATCCGATGCCCGTCCCACGATTTCCATAGGTCTTCTCTCGCCCTCAACCCAGACGGTGCCTATTTTGCGCTTGATTTCCTCCGCCATCTGATAGCCGATACGCAAATGACTCTTGCGCTTGATATAGTTGGCAATGGCAAGGGTAAAAGCATAGCCTGCCTTATCGATGCAGAAGCGGTTGACAAGCTCGCCCTCGGACACCACCACCACGTCCGTGGTATAGCAGCCGATGTCTACGGCGATATAGCTCTTTTCCATTGAATAGCCGGCGCCTATTAACGCGGCGATGGGGGAATACACCTGGTAGCATTCACGGTAGCCCGCGCGCAGCACCATTTCCGCATATTCTCCCTCCTCCTCGGCGGTGAAGCCGCAGGGAATGGACACCACGGCGCGCACGTCGTCATCAATGGGGAAATTTTGGGTACGGCACCAGGAAAGCACGCGCTCCGCTAAGGGCATATCGGCGAAAATGCCCTCGATAAAGGGATATTGGGGATAGAAGGAGCCTGAGGACTCGGCAATCAGCTTTTGGGTGGCGTTGCCGAACTTGATATGCTCTCCCGTAATTCTGTCTACCGCCACCATAGCAGGCTCACAAACCACGTTGCCGCCCGCCAAGACGTTGGCGCGAACAAAAGAACAGCCAAAGTCAATGCCGATTCCCTTGCGCATATCAAATTCCTCCTTTTCCTGTTTTTCCCGATGGGGTCAATCACATAGGTATATATCCATTATATATGATAGAATACAAAATTTCAAGTGCCATTTTTATCAAGACGCCGTTATTTTCCTTTTTCTAAAAGAGTGGGAAGAGCGGTATACCGCAAAATATCGCGGTTGTTTGCCACCATACGGGCGGCAACCTCCTTGTTTCCTACCAGAATGACCATGCGGCTGGCACGGGTGACGGCGGTATAGAACAGATGCCTGTTCTCCAAGAGGGTGGGGCAATAGCCAAGGGGAATGATGACAACGGGGTATTCACTTCCCTGGCTTTTATGGATGGTAATGGCGTATGCGTGCTCCAAGTCCTCCATAAATTCCTTGCTGTACACCGTTTCCTTATCCTGGAAGGACACCTCCGCCTCCTCAACGGACACGGCGGTGAGAATACCCGTTTCACCGTTAAAGACGCCCATACCGTCCTTGCCGTTTCTTTGCCATTCCAGCTCATAGTTATTGCGAATTTGCATCACACGGTCCCCCTCCCGCAAAATCACGCCGTGATGCTTGATTTCCTTTTTGGAGGGGTGGGGGGGATTCTGGGCAGTCTGCAAAAAGGCGTTGAGCCGCTCGGTGCCCGCGCTTCCCTTACGGGAGGGGGTAATCACCTGGATTTGCCCCCGAATGCTCTCGCCGTACGCCTTGGGCAGACGGTGACAGACAAGCTCCGCTATCAGAGAGGGAATTTCCTCCTCCCGACAGGGGAGATAGAAGAAATCCTTATCCTTTTGGTTAAGTATAGGCAGCTCACCCTTATTGATACGGTGGGCGTTGGTGACTATCAGGCTTTCCGCCGACTGACGGAAGATTTCGTTTAACTGCACGGTGCAGAATTTTTGGCTTTGGATAAGGTCACGCAGGACGTTCCCTGCGCCAACCGAGGGGAGCTGATCGGCGTCCCCGATTAGGATAAGCCTTGCTCCCTGCACCACGGCAGAAAGAAGGGCGCGCATCAGAATACTGTCCATCATAGACATCTCGTCCACGATGACCACCTTGGCGTCCAACGGATTGGAGGCGTTTTTGCGATAATGGGGCTCGTCCCCCTCGCTTCTTTCCATTTCCAATGCCCGATGAACCGTTTTTGCCTTTGCCCTGGTTGCCTCGGACATACGGTTGGCGGCGCGCCCCGTGGGGGCTAACAGCTCCACCGAAAGTCCCGCAAAGGCGAAGATACGCAACAGCGCACGCACAACGGTGGTTTTTCCCGTTCCGGGACCGCCCGTCAGAATCATCACGCCGTTTTGCAGGCCCGCCCGAATGGCGGCGCGCTGGGCGTCGGCATAGGTAATTCCCTGCTCCTCTTCGATACGCTGAATGAAAAGCCCCACGTCCGTTTCGCTATACAAGGCGCTGGCCTTATCCAAGCGCAAAAGCTTTTCAACGATGTATTTCTCCGCCTCGCCGTAACGGGCAAGGGCAACAAGGCGCCGCTCGTCCGAAAACGCCACCAGGCGACGGGCACGTATACCGTCCTCGATAGCGGCGGCGATTTTTTCGGGCGCAACCTCCAAATGGGCGCTTGCCGCCTCCCGCAGCTTATCGAGAGGCAGGGCGGTATGCCCGTTGGTCTGGGCGTTGTAGGTAAGGATATAGGCGATGCCGCTTTCTAAACGCTGGGGGCAATCCTGCCCAAAGGCAAGAGAACGGGCAAAATTATCCACCGCCTGAAAGGGGACAGCCCCAATCTCATCAAAAATCAAGTAGGGATTTTGGCGAATGATATCCACCGCTTCCCCACCCCATTGCCGATAGATGCGGCTGATAACGGCGGTGGAGAAATAGGAGCGGCAGAGCATCATCAAGGCGCGCACGTCCGACTGCTCGCAAAAGGATTCGTGAATCTTTGCCGCCTTTTTGGCGGTGATGCCCGAAATCTCGGTGAGCCATTCGGGGTGCTTTTCGATAACCTCCAGGGTGTCCTCGCCGTAGCGCGTCACAATTCGGGCGGCGGTCACAGGACCGATGCCCTTGATGGCGCCCGACGCAAGATAGCGCAGAATGGCTTTGCTGTTGTCGGGCAGAAAGACCTCGTAGGAATCAAAGGAAAACTGCACGCCGTATTCCGTATGCTTCGTCCAGCGCCCGTAGAGAATCACGTCCTCCCCCTCGGCAACCTCCGCCATCATACCCACGGCGGTTTGCAGCTCGCCCTGCTTGGTGATGATTTCCAAAACGGTATAATCGTTTTCCTCGTTGCGATATACAATATCCTCAACGGTGCCTTGCAGGCTTAAAACCTCTCTGGCGTCCTCCATATACCGTTTCCTTTCTCAGCTTGAACTGGTCTGTTAAGCAAGCGCCTTTTTCAGGGCGTCTGCCAAATCTCTCTTTTCCCAAGGAGCGTCAAGCTCCTCACGTCCCATATGCCCGTAAGCGGCAAACTGACGGTAAATGGGACGGCGCAAATCAAAATGCCGAATGATAGCGGCGGGGCGGAAGTCAAAGGACGAAGCCAGCGCCTCGGCGATTTTCTCATCGTCATACTTGCCCGTGCCGAAGGTATCTACCATAATGGAAACGGGACGCGCCACACCAATGGCGTATGCCAGCTGCACCTCGCACTTGTCGGCAAGGCCTGCGGCAACCACGTTCTTGGCGGCGTATCTGGCGGCGTAGCAGGCAGACCTGTCCACCTTGGTGGGGTCCTTACCCGAGAAGGCGCCGCCACCGTGACGGGAATAGCCACCGTAGGTATCTACGATGATTTTACGGCCCGTCAGACCCGTATCGCCCTGGGGACCGCCTACCACGAAGCGACCCGTGGGGTTGACGAAAATCTTGGTTTCGGGACGCAGAAGCGCGGCAGGAATAATGGGGGTAATGACCTGGGCAATAATATCCCTCCGCATATCCTCCATAGAAATCTCAGCGGCGTGCTGAGAGGATACGACAACGGTATCCACGTAGACGGGGTTGCCGTCCTCGTAGGCTACGGTAATCTGGGTTTTTCCGTCGGGACGCAGGTAGGGCAAGGTGCCGTTTTTGCGAACATCGGTCAAGCGGCGCGCCATTTTGTGCGCCAGGGACACGGGCAGGGGCATCAGCTCAGGAGTTTCGTTGCAGGCGAAGCCGAACATCATACCCTGGTCACCTGCACCCGTATCCAGGTCATCGGAAAGCTCTCCCGCCTTTGCCTCGGCGCATTTGTCAACGCCCAGGGCAATATCGGGGGACTGCTCGTGAATAGAGGTCAAAACGGCGCAGGTATTGCAGTCAAAGCCGTAGGCGGCGTTATCATAGCCAATGCCCCTCACCGTTTCACGGACTACGGACTGAATATCCACGTATGCCTCGGTGGTCACCTCGCCCATAACGGTGATAACGCCCGTGGTGGCGAAGGTTTCGCAGGCTACACGGGACATAGGGTCCTGCCGCAGCATTTCGTCCAAAATCGCATCCGAAATCATATCACAGATTTTATCGGGATGTCCTTCCGTCACAGACTCGGAGGTAAATAACATTTTGCTCATAAGATTCCTTTCCTCGCAAAGAAAAAAATGCCCCGGTTGCCCGAGGAAGAAGCATCTCATCTCTCGGAATTGGCACCTTGTTTTTTCAAATAGGTTGCCGGGCTTCACAGGGCCAGTCCCTCTGCCACTCTTGATAAGATTTTTTATTGAAAAGGCAGCTTTTGCCTTTTTTATATTGATATATACAGTATAACAAATAAAGCGAAAAAAAGCAATAGAAATTTTTGAAAAGAAGGGATTTTTTTCGCAAACCTCTTGTTTTCGGCAGGCGGCTATGGTAAAATACCCTTGAAAAACCGAGAAAGGAGGCGGCAAGATGCGCCTGACTCTTCCCTCTTACGTGGCAAATGCCATTGAAAAATTAAACGCACGGGGCTTTGAGGCTTACGCCGTTGGCGGCTGCACCAGGGACCTTTTGCGCGGCGAGGCGCCAAACGACTACGATATTGCCACCTCTGCCCTTCCCGAGGAAATTCTCTCCGTTTTTGAGGGAGAGCGCACCATTCCCACGGGACTTGCCCACGGCACCGTTACCCTTCTTTCGGAGGGCGGTCCCTTGGAAATTACCACCTACCGCATAGACGGCGGCTACACCGACGGCAGACACCCCGATGCCGTTGCCTTCTCCTCCTCCTTCCGCGAGGACGCCAAGCGCCGCGACTTTACCGTCAACGCTATGGCCATTCATCCCGACGGTACCCTTCTTGACTATTTCGGGGGGCAAGAGGATTTGGAAAGGAAAATCATTCGGGCGGTGGGCGACCCCGCTTTGCGCTTTGAGGAGGACGCTTTGCGTATTTTACGGGCGATGCGCTTTGCCTCGGTTCTGGATTTCGAGATTGAAGAAAAGACCGCAGAAGCGATGCACGCCGAACAGGAGCGCTTGCGTCTTGTCAGCGCCGAAAGAATCCGCGAGGAATTAGCCAAGGCGCTTTGCGGCAAGGGCGTTTTGCGGATATTTACCGCCTTTTCCGACATTGTGGGCTTTATTCTGCCCGAGCTTGTGCCTTCTATGGGCTTTGACCAAAAAAGCCGCTACCATTTGTTTGACGTATACACCCATACTTTACACGCCGTTGCGGCGGTAAAGCCCGAAAGAGTCTTGCGGCTGACGATGCTTTTACACGACGTCGGCAAGCCCTTCGTTTTCTCCCTGGATGAAAAGGGGGAGGGGCATTTTTACGGGCACGGCGACAAGAGCGTAGAGATGGCGGCAGAGGTTCTGCGACGGCTTCGCTTTGATAACGCAACCGCCGACACCGTTTTGCGGCTGATTCGCTATCACGATTTGCCGCTTGAGAATTTCTTCACCCATCTTTCCCGTCTGCGCGGACGGCACGGCGACCCGTTTTTGTTACAGCTTTTGGAGGTAAAAAGAGCGGACAATCTGGCGCAAAATCCCGCATTTGCCACAAGGCAGGAGAGGCTTGCCGAGGCAGAGGCGCTTCTGCGCGCGGAAATGGAAAAGGAGCCGCCCTTTACCGTGGCCTCCTTAGCTGTCAACGGCAAGGATTTGCTTGCCTTAGGGCTTCCGCCCTCGCCGCAAATCGGCAGTATTCTTTCTCATTTGACCGAGGCGGTCTTGGACGGTCGGGTGCAAAACGAAAAGGAAGCCCTGCTTGCTTATTTCAAGGAAAATAACGCCTTGTTTTCCACCCCCTTGGAGATTGAGCGCAAGCTCTTGATTGCCTACCCCGACACGGCGCTTTTAGAGGCGCAAAAGGGGGTACGGATTTTTGATATTGAGCAGACCTATCTCTACAACGAGGACGAGGCGCTGACCGAGCGCGTCCGACTGCGCCGCGAGGGCGCGTCCGTTGCCTATTTTCATACCGTCAAGCGGCGGCTCTCCGCCTTGACCGCCGAAGAGCAGGAGGCGCAAATCACCAAGGAGGAATTTGAGGCGCTGCTGTCCCGACGGGACAAAACGAGAGCAACGGTGCAAAAGCGGCGCTACGCTCTTCCCTACGGCGCTCACACCCTGGAAATTGACCTCTACCCACAATGGAAGCGGCAAGCCGTTTTAGAGGTGGAGCTTGCCTCCGAAAAGGAGCGCTTCTCCCTGCCCCCTTACCTTTCCGTTTTACGGGACGTCACGGCGGACAAGCGCTACAAAAACGTTTCCCTTTCCAGAGAATTTCCCGATGAGGAAGAATAAAAAGCAAAATCGGCTCACCTGCCGGGCAGGTGAGCCGATTTTTATATGGGATAGAAAGCAGAAGGATTATTCCTCGTCCTTCTTTTCGTTGTATACGTCACCGAACATGGTGGCTTCCTTTTCCTTATCCCCCTCAACGGCAACCGTCTTGGTTACCTCTGCGGCAGAGGGCTTCAGAATAACATTCAGAAGAATGCCGATGATAAGAGCGCAAGCAACGGAAGAAATCGTGATACCTGCAAACTTCAAGGTCAAGCCGCCGATACCCGTAACCAGAATACCTGCTACGATGAAGAGGTTCTTGGAGTTGTCAAGGTCAACGTTCTTGAACATACGCAAGCCGGAAACGGCGATGAAGCCGTAAAGCGCGATGCTGATACCGCCGACAACGCATCCGGGAATGGTCTGGATGAACAGCATTACGGGATAAATGAAGGCAAGAACGATGCACATAATAGCGGTGGTGAAGATGGTGTGCACGGAGGCGTTACCCGTGATAGCCACGCAGCCAACGGACTCGCCGTAGGTGGTGTTGGGGCAGCCGCCGACAATAGAGCCTGCGATAGAGCCGACACCGTCACCAAGCAGAGTCTTGTCAAGACCGGGATCCTTCAAAAGATCCTTCTCGATGATGGAGGAGATGTTCTTGTGGTCTGCTACGTGCTCGGCAAACACAACCAGAGCAACGGGAGCAAAGGCAAGAAGAATTTCTACAATACCCTTACCGTCAACCTTCACGCCGCCGTTAAAGATTTCCTTGAAGGCACCAACGATGGTGATGTCAGGCAGCCAGTTAGAGAAATCGGAAACGCTCTTGAAGGCTTCAAAGTTGATGATGTTGCAGTACTCGGAGCCGAAAACGTTGTAGCCGAGAAGGGTAATGATAAGAGCGGCAACGTAGCCCGCGCCAACACCGATAACGAAGGGGATGAGCTTCATGCCCTTGGTTCCCTTCACCGAAACGATAACGGTGGTGAAGAAGGTGATAAGCGCAACCAGAATGTGCAGAAGATTGTAGTTGGCGGCACTAACGGCGGTATTGCAGACGTTGTTGATAGCGGAGCCGGACAGAGAAAGTCCGATGAGCGCTACCGTAGGACCGATGATAACGGGGGGCATCAGCTTGGTAATCCAATCGCTGCCAACAAACTTAATGATGAGGGCAATAACGACGTACACAAGGCCCGCGAAGATAGCGCCGAGAATAACACCGCAATAGCCGTACAGAACGCCCGTGCACAAGGGGGTAATGAAGGCAAAGGAGCTTCCAAGGAATACAGGGCTCTTAAAGCGGGTAAAGAGCAGGTACACGATAGTACCAACGCCTGCGCCCATCAGCGCGGCTGCCTGGCTGAGGTAGGGAGAGCCTACCAGAACAGGAACCAACACCGTTGCCGCAATAATGGCAAGCAGCTGCTGGAACGCATAAATGAGATTTTTGCCGAAAGACGGTTTTTCGTTTACATTGTAAACAAGCTTCATAATGTCTCCTCCAAAATTTGTTTTTGAATACCCCTTCTCTTTTCCGCAATAAAAAAGCCTTTGTAGCAAAGGCATACGGTTTCCCCCCATAAGCCAACCAGGCAAAGTCTGTTTTATCGGCGTGAAAGAAAAAGATTATTTCCCCAAGAGTATACCACACTCCTTTTCATTTGTAAAGAGTTTTTTTGAATAAAAATCCCGAAGAAAATCATAAAAATGAAAAAGCGGCTTGGTATCCTTGTTTTTTTAATCAATATATTTTCAGCTTTTTCTCTTCCCTTCTTGACAAAAACACTTTTCAATGGTACAATGCTACTTGGAATATATTGAGGTTAACCGAAAGGAATACGGTATGATTCAGCTTTACAACACCCTCTCCTTCAAAAAGGAGCCCTTCGTTCCCATTGAGCCCGGCAAGGTGAAAATGTACGCCTGCGGTCCTACGGTTTATAATTTTTTCCACGTAGGCAACGCGCGCTGCTTCACCGTGTTTGATATGCTCCGTCGGTATCTGGAATACCGTGGGTACGAGGTGACCTTCGTACAGAACTTTACGGACATTGACGACAAGGTCATTCGCCGCGCCAACGAGGAGGGCATCACTTATAGCGAGATTGCCGCCCGTTACATCGCGGAATATTACACCGATGCCCAGGGGCTGGGCGTGCGCCCTGCTACCGTGCATCCTCTTGCCACGGACAACATTGATATGATTATTGAAATCGTTTCCACCCTGGTGAAGAAGGGCTACGCCTACCAGTCGGGAAGCGACGTATACTTCCGCACGAGAAAATTCAAGAGCTACGGCAAGCTGTCCGGCATTGCCGTGGAGGACCTGGAATCGGGCGCCAGAATTGACGTATCCGAGCAGAAGGAGGACCCCTTGGATTTTGCTCTCTGGAAGGGCGCAAAGCCCGGTGAGCCCAGCTGGCCCTCTCCCTGGGGCGACGGCAGACCCGGCTGGCACATTGAATGCTCCGCTATGGTAAAGCGCTATTTAGGCGAAACCATCGACATTCACTGCGGCGGTCAGGATTTGATTTTCCCGCACCACGAAAACGAGATTGCCCAATCCGAGTGCTGCACGGGACACGCCTTTGCGAATTTCTGGATGCACAACGGCTACATCAACGTTGACAACCAGAAGATGTCCAAGTCCCTGAACAACTTCTTCACCGTCCGTGAGATTGCGGAAAAGTACGGCTATATGCCTATCCGCCATTTCCTGCTTTCCTCTCACTACCGTAGCCCCATCAACTTCTCCAAGGATATCATCGAGCAGTCTGCTGCCGCCTTGGAGCGCATCTTCAACTGCGCGGACGCCTTGGACTTCTATCTGGCGCACGCCGATGGCAACGAAACAGCCGAGAACGATGCGGCGCAAATTGCCGAGTTTGAGGCTTGCAGAACGGCTATGATTGAGGCAATGGACGACGACCTGAATACGGGCAACGGTATTGCCTGCATTTACGACCTCATCCGCAAGCTGAACCAGGCGATGAACGGCAAGGAAAAGGCTTCTGCCACCGCCATTCGCCGCGGCAAGGAAATCTTCACCGATATGACCAAGCTCTTCGGCTTCGTCCGTGAAAAGAAGGAGGATGACGGCTTGGTTGCGGAGATTGAGGCAGCCATTGCCAAGCGCGCCGAGGCAAAGAAGGCAAAGAATTACGCCGAAGCAGACAAAATCCGCGCTGAGCTTGCTTCTCGCGGCATTATTCTGGAGGACACCCCCCAGGGCACCAAGTACAAGATTACCGAGCAAAAATAAAAAAATCCCTTGCGCCACGCTAATAGGTTGGCGCAAGGGATTTTTTGCTTTATTGGGGTAAAAGATACCCCTTGAGAACCTCATATTCCAGGGTATGAGGAACGAGGGCGTCCGTTTTCGCCATAGCGAAAAATTCTTCTAAGGAGAAGAATTTAGCGGCGGCGACCTCCTCCCTTTGCAGAACGCTTTGGGACAGGTCCACGTCCTGCCGCAGGATATAGATATCGGCAAGCTCGTTGTTATGGATGGTGCCGTAGGGCAATACCTCTCTATTGGTTAAAATGTAGGTCAGCTTATCCGTATCCACCGCAAGCCCCAGCTCCTCCTTACCCTCTCGCAAAAGGGCATTCAAGGAGGATTCGCCCGCACCCACGTGTCCTGCAAAGGAGCAATCCCAGGTGGAGGGATAGACAGACTTTTCCTTGCTTCTGTACTGCAAAAGAATTTCATTTTTGCTATTGACCACCCAGACGTGCACAGAACGGTGCCAGCGCCCCTCTTTATGAGCGTCTGCCTTATCCACCGTGCCGATGATTTCGCCAAGGCTGTTATATTCATCCAAAAGCTCGTGTTCCATATGCTTTTCTCCTATCCACTTGTTCGGTTTAAGTATAGCACAGGGGAAAAAATATTGCAACCGCCTTTTGTGATGCTTTTGCTTTTTTGATACGAATAGCAAGAAAAAAGGCATTTTTTTGTGATTTTCTTTCAAATATGACACGAATTGCACTTGAATTTTTATAGGGAAGGTGTTATACTGTACTATAGTCAGATATATAACCCATAAATGAAAGGATGATACAAAAGATGCCTATGCAGATGACCTTCAGATGGTACGGCGAGGGAAACGATAAAATCAGCCTGCAGGATATCAAGCAGATTCCCGGTGTGACGGGTATTGTCTGGGCGCTTCACGATAAGATGCCCGGTGAGGTCTGGACGGTTGAGGAGATTGCCAAGGTTAAGGAGCAGCTGGATAAATACGGCTTCCATATGGACGTGGTTGAGTCTGTCAACGTGCACGACGATATCAAGATTGGCTTGCCCACCCGTGACGGCTACATTGAGAATTACAAAACAACCATTCGCAATCTGGCGAAATTCGGCGTAAAGGTCATTTGCTACAACTTTATGCCCATTTTTGACTGGACGCGCTCGGACCTGTTCCATCCCGTGGGGGACGGCTCTACCGCCCTGTACTACCAGAAGGATATGATTCAGGACGATTACAACGCGATGGCGGCGTACATTCTGGGCTTTACGGAAAAATTCACTCTGTCCTTCCCCGGCTGGGAGCCCGAGAGAATGGCAAAGCTTGACGAGCTGTTCCGCCTGTATAAGGACGTTGACCACGAGAAACTTTGGGCAAACCTCAGGTATTTCTTAGAGGCGATTATGCCTACCTGCGAGGAAACGGGCATCAAGATGGCCATTCATATGGATGACCCGCCGTGGGACATTTTCGGGCTTCCCCGTCTTTTGGTGGACGAGCCCAGCATTGATAAGTTCCTGCGTATGGTGGACCATCCCTGCAACTGTCTGACCCTTTGCTCGGGAAGTCTGAACGCCAATCCCGACACCAACGTGGCGGACATTGTGAGAAAGCATTGCGACCGCATCGCCTTTGCCCATATCCGCAACGTAAAGCATTTTGAAAACGGCGACTTCTCCGAGGCAAGCCACCGCGACTGTGACGGCGACACGGGCATTTTGGAGATTCTGCGCGCCTACCACGACTCCGGCTACGAGGGCTACATTCGTCCCGACCACGGTAGACACTTGTGGGGCGAGGGTCCCGGCACCGTCCGCCCCGGATACGGTCTTTATGACCGCGCGCTTGGCATTATGTATATGCTGGGTGTTTGGGATATGCTGGACAGATTAAAGGAAAACCAATAAAAATCAAACATAGAGGTATAAAATAATGATTAAGCTTCCCTTTCAAATTGATTTTAGCGGCAAGGTTGTGGTTGTGACGGGTGCCGGCGGCTTGATTTGCGGCGCCATGGCTCGCGCCTTTGCCCAAAGCGGCGCCAAGGTTGCTGCCTTGGATTTGAACGAGGATGCCGTAAAGGCACTGGCAGACGAGCTGAAAAGCGAGGGCTTTATCTGCGAGGGCTATAAGGCAAACGTGCTGGACACCGAGGCATTGGAGGCCGTTCATACGGCAGTTCTTGCGGACCTCGGTCCCTGCGACATTCTGGTAAACGGTGCCGGCGGCAACAACCCCAAGGCAACCACCGACAACGAGTATCAGCACGAGGCAAAGGAGGGGGGCAAGTCCTTCTTCGAT
>JAFTSW010000061.1 GCA_017467085.1 Clostridia bacterium
GAAACAGCACCCGCAAACGAGTCTACTCTTCCAATAGATATGGAGTCCCAGGTGACGAAAATCATTCATCAGATTGGTGTTCCTGCCCACATCAAGGGCTATCAATATCTACGCGCCGCCATTTTAATGACCATTGAGGACAATGAAATCATCAATTCCGTGACAAAGATACTCTATCCCTCGGTAGCTAAGAAATACGCCACTACAACCTCCCGTGTGGAGAGGGCTATTCGCCACGCCATTGAGGTTGCCTGGGACAGAGGGGACGTAGATACCCTCAACGCCTTTTTCGGGTATACCATCCAAAACAACAGAGGAAAGCCCACAAACAGCGAATTTATCGCTATGATTGCAGATAATTTACGCTTGAAGTACAAAATGTGTTAAAGGAAAAGCGACTGTCGGCGGCACAAGACCGTGGCAGTCGCTTTTCTTATTGAAATTCCTCTCGCAGGACAGCAGAAAGGCACACGTCCCTTCTCTCACCCTTAGCGAGAATAGCGGAATGAAGGGTTCCCTCATAGCGCATACCGCACTTCTCCATAACACGGAGGCTGGCGGCGTTTTCCTTCATACATACGGCAGAAATACGGGAAAGCGCCAAGACCTCAAAGCCGAAACGCAAAATTTCTCTTGCCGCCTCCGCCGCAATACCCTTGCCCCACAGCTCAGGGTGCAGAACGTAGCCGATTTCGGCGGTATTGTTGGCGGTATCAATGGAGGTAAAGCCCACCGTTCCTATCATTCTATCTTCGTCTTTTTTCACGATTGCCCAATCGTAATAATCGCCTACGGCGTACCGTTCCTGCAAATAATCAATATACGCCTCGGTATGAGAAAGGTTCGGATGGGCGCTCCAAAGCAGGTGTCTTGTCACGTCCTCGCGGCAGGAATAGGCATACATATCCTCCGCATCCTTAGGCAGAATGGCACGCAAAAGAAGGCGATCGGTTTCCAGAGATGGCAGGTGGGTAAAAACCTTTTGTAGGGTTATCTGCTTCATTTTATCTACCCGAAACAGCAAGACGAGCCGCCGTTAAGGTGTTGCAAAGCAGCATCGTGATGGTCATAGGACCAACGCCACCGGGCACGGGCGTGATGGCGGACGCCAAGGGCGATACAGCATCAAAATCCACGTCGCCGCACAGCTTACCGTCCTCCAGGCGGTTGATGCCTACGTCAATGACAACGGCGCCCTCCTTGACCATATCGGCGGTGACAAACCGAGGTCTGCCGACTGCCGCCACTAAGATGTCTGCCTTCTTGGTGATATCTTTAATATCCTTGGTTTTGGAGTGACAAACGGTCACCGTTCCGTCCTTTGCCAAAAGCAGCATTGCCATAGGCTTGCCAACGATGTTGCTTCTGCCAATCACAACACAATTTTTGCCTGCAACGGAAATATCATAGTAGCGCAAAAGCTCCATAATGCCGGCAGGGGTACAGGGCAAGAAGCGCTCTCTGCCCGTCACCAGGGCGCCTACGTTGTAGGGATGGAAGGCATCCACGTCCTTGTCGGGAGAAATCGCATCCAAAACACGGGTTTCGTTGATGTGCTTAGGAAGAGGGAGCTGCACCAAGATGCCGTGAAAGCGCGCGTCACCGTTCAGCTCGTCAATCAGCTCCAAAAGCGCATCCTCGGTGGTTTCCTCGGGAAGGTGCATCGTTTCGGTAAACATACCGACCCCTTCGCAGGCAACGTGCTTGTTTCTCACGTATACGGCAGATGCAGGGTTGTCCCCTACCATTACAACAGCCAAGCCGGGCTGTACACCTGTTTCGGCTCTGAAGGCGGCAACCTCCTTGGCAATCTCCTCTCTTTTAGCGGCAGAGGTGGCTTTTCCGTCAATGATAATGCTCATATCGTTTCCAACTATCCTTTCAAACAAAGCGGTTATTTTTCGGCAGATTCACTCTTCTCTGCTTTCAGCGGCTTAAACAGCATATCCGTTTTGGTAATCCAATGATAAATAAGCAAGAAGGCGCCAACGAGGAAAATCGCGCCGCCCAGCACCTGGGAGATACGCACGGTTTCGCCCAGCCAGGACTGGAAGATATACAAGCTATCGGTACGCAAGCCCTCAATGAACATTCTGCCAAAGCCGTACCAGGTGAAAATCATCAAGAAAATCTGTCCGTCATACTGCTTATGGGATTTTTCCTTCACAAAGCCGTAGAAAAGATTGATAAGCACAACGCCCACGATGTTCCAGAGGGATTCATAGAGGAAGGTGGGATGCACGTAAATCCATTCCCCGCCAAGCTCCAGACCCATACGCCAAGGAAGCGTCGTTTCATAGCCGTATGCCTCGGCGTTACAGAAATTGCCCCATCTGCCGATTGCCTGCGCCAGCAAAACGGCCGGAGAAATCATATCAGCCAAAAGGAAGAAGGAAATTTTCTTGATACGGGACATCAGAATAACCGCCAAAGCGCCACCAATGATGCCGCCGTAAATAGCAAGACCACCCTCCCAGATTTTGAAAACGTCCCAGAAGGAATAGTTGCGCTCCAAGGTGGTTAAAACGTAGTAAAGACGGGCGCCGAGGACGCCGACGGGAATGGTCAGAAGGGCGATATCCAGAATATCGTCAAAGCGGATATTGTTTTGCTTGGCACGCCAGCCCACATACAGCACCGCCAGAATCATACCAACGGTGATAATAAGACCGTACCAGGCAACCTCCTTGCCGAACAGGGTGAAAGCCACGGAATTGATAGAGAATTCTCCGATTCCTAAGCCCGGGAAGGATAAATTTGAAATTTTAAGCATCTTTTTTCTCCTTTATTCAGTCATTGGGAAGAACGATGGCACGCGCAAAGTGCTTGTCTGTATAATAGCTCTTGGCGAGCGCAACGATGTCCTCATAGGTAACGGAGAGGATAACCTCACCGATTTGCAGGAAATCCAAGCCGTGGAAGGCGTTGTAAAGCACCTCGCTTGCAATACTCTCCGTGCTTTCAAAGCTGCGGATATAGTCTGCGTACATAGAGCGCTTCAAGCGCTCAAAATCCTCCTTGGAGGGGGCTTTCCTTTGCATTTCCTCCAGATAAGCACACAGCTCTTCCCAAACGGCTTCGGGATTTTCGCTTTCGCCGATTATAACGTTAAAGGCACAGGAATCCATCCATTCGTATTCGGCGGAAAAGGAGGAAATCAAGCCCTTATCGTATAGCTGGTTGTAAAAATCGGAGGAATCTGCAAACATAAGGTCATTGAGCAAATCCATACAGACGGCGTGTCGCAATTTGTCCTCTGCCGTCCTAAAGGTCTCCAGGTCCTTCACACCAAAAGCGAAAAGCGGCGTGGCAACTGCCATCTTCAAGACTGTTTCTTCTCTTTCAATCTCGGCGTCCTCCTCGGGATAGCTACGGGAGATGGCAATCGGTTGGGTGTCGGCAGGAATAGCGGCATTGACCACCTCTAAAACCTCTTCTACGGTGATATTTCCGCAAACGGAAAGCGCCATATTGGAGGGATGATAGAAGGTATGGTAGCAACGGTAGAGCAGCTCGGGGGTGATATGGGAGATGGTTTCTACCGTTCCCGCAATATTGATACGGACGTTGTGCTTTTTATAGAGTCCCTCTAAAAGCGCATAGTACAGACGGGTATGAGGATTGTCATCGTACATACCAATCTCCTGCCCGATAATTCCCTGCTCCTTTTGCACGTTTTTCTCGGTAAAATAGGGATGGGTGACAAAATCCAGCAGTACCGTCAGCGCCTCCTTCACGTTTTCCGTAGCGGAAAAGAGGTAGGCGGTCATCTCGTTGGAGGTGTAGGCGTTTGCGTTGGCACCAAGGGTGGCGAACTTCGCAAAGACGTCGCTCCCGTCCTCCTCCTCAAAGAGCTTATGCTCCAAGAAATGGGCTATACCGTCGGGAACGGTAGTAAAGGGCTCCTCGCCTTGCTTAAAGGTTCTGTCCAAGGAGCCGTATTTCGTAGCGAAAAGCGCATAGGAGGTGGACATTTTCTTGGGGAAAACAAATACGGTCAAGCCGGAAGGATGAACGACCTTGGCATATTTTTCACCCAGGCGCGTATTTTCCACCCATTGTATTGCGGTAGAGTTCATAGGCTTATTCATCCTCCTTTGCGGTTCCTTTCATTAAATAAACGGTGTCAAGCGCTATTCCCTCGGCGAAGGTGGCAATGTCCTTTACCGTCAATGCTTCGATTTTAGCGGCAAGCTCCTGGGGCTCTTGGAGATTTCCGTTAAAGATACAGCCTAAATACCACGCCTCGATGGTAGAGGCGCTGTCGTCAATCGAGCGATAGCTGTTATAGAGAAATTGCTTGGCACAATACATTTCTTCGTCCGTGACCGCTTCCCTTATAATCTCTTGCAGCTGAAGCAGAATTTCCTCGCGTGCCTTATCGGCGTTTTGATTTTCAACGCCGGAGTACACGAACATAACGCCCTTGGCCCTATCCGCCGTGGAATGGCAATAATAGCAAAGGCTCAGCTTTTCACGCACGTTCATAAAGAGCTTCGAGGCAGGAGATGCGCCAAATA
>JAFTSW010000062.1 GCA_017467085.1 Clostridia bacterium
ACCGATGAGCAGCTGGATTCTCCTATGCTCTTCTGCTCGGGCCGTGCGGGCACTGCCTCCCATTCTCCCGAGGTAGCGGGAGAGAACTTAGTGCCTCTCTTGGATACCATTCTTGACTATATCCCTGCCCCCGAGGGGGACGAGGAGGGCCCCTTGCAGATGCTGGTGTCCTCTATCGACTACAACGAGTACGTGGGCAGAATCGGCATCGGGCGCATTGAGCGCGGTGTCTTGAAGCAGAACCAGGAAATCAGCATTTGCAATTACCACGACAAGGAAGCCGCTCCCAAGCGCGCCAAAATCGTGTCTATTTATCAGTTTGACGGCTTGACCCGTGTTCCCGTAACCGAAGCGAGAATGGGAGACATCGACTGCTTCTCGGGTGCGGAGGGCATCACCATCGGTGACACCGTTTGCTCTCCATTGTGCGTGGAGCCCTTGGAATTCGTCAAGGTGTCCGAGCCTACCTTGGAGATGACCTTCTCGGTCAACGATTCTCCCTTTGCGGGCACCGAGGGCAAATACGTGACCTCGCGCCATTTGCGTGAAAGACTGTATAAGGAGCTGCTTCGTGACGTGTCCCTGCGTGTGACGGACGGCGACACCACCGAGTCCTTCAAGGTAGCGGGTCGAGGCGAGATGCACCTTTCCATTCTCGTAGAGAATATGCGCCGTGAGGGCTACGAGCTGTCCTGCTCCACTCCCCGTGTTTTGTACAAGACCATTGACGGCGTTAAGTGCGAGCCTATGGAGCGCGTGGAGATTGACGTGCCTGAGGAATATATGGGCAGCGTGATGGAGAAATTGGGCTCCCGTAAGGGCGAGCTTTTAGATATGCAGCTGCGCGGCAACCGCCAGCGCCTCATTTACCTTATTCCCTCCAGATGCCTCTTTGGCTATCGCTCCGAGTTTATGACCGCCACCAGAGGCGAGGGCTTGATGAACACCGTATTCGATTCCTACGCGCCCTTTAAGGGCGAGGTTGCGGTGCGCTTCACGGGCTCTCTTGTAGCCAGCGATACGGGCAAAACCACCTCCTACGGGCTTTACTATTCCCAGGACAGAGGTCCCCTGTTCGTGGGTCCCTCCACCCCCGTTTACGAGGGTATGATTGTGGGTGAAAACCCCAAGCCCGGCGATATTGCGGTAAACGTATGTAAGGAAAAGCACCTGACCGCCGTGCGCTCCAAGGGCGCAGACGAGGCGCTGACCCTCATCACCCCCATTCAGATGTCCTTGGAGGAGGCTATCGAGTTTATTGCGGACGATGAGCTGATTGAGGTAACCCCCAAGAGCATCCGTCTGCGTAAGCAGATTCTGGATACCCCCACCAGACTCAAGGCACAGGCGGCAAGGCTTCGCGCCGCCAAGGCGTAAGCCAACACGTAAGCCAACACCGTTGTCTTTCAAGGAAAGGAGTCCCCTATGGCGGCTTTGTACGGAACGCTTTTGTGCGTCGGCACCCTGAAGGAGGACTATCTTGTCAAGGCAGTAGCGGAATACAAAAAGAGAATATCCGCTTATATGCGCTTGGAGGAGATAGTCATACGGGAGGAGAAGCTCTCGGATGAGTCCCCTGCCGCCGTGGCGGCGGCGTTGGAGGCGGAGGGCGAGAAAATCCTTGCCCGGATTCCCAAGGACGCCTACGTTTTTGCCCTTTGCGTGGAGGGCAAGGAGCTGGATTCTATCGCCTTAGCCGAAAAAATTGCCGAGGCAGGAGGGGTGTCGGGAAAAATCTTTTTCGTTATCGGCTCCTCCTACGGGCTTTCCCCCAAGGTCAAGGCAAGGGCGGATTTCCGCCTTTCGGTGTCCAAGCTCACCTTTCCCCATCAGCTGATGCGTGTGATTCTGGGAGAGGCGCTGTATCGCTCCTTAACCATTTTAGCAGGAAAGAAATACCATAAATAAATCTATACCCAAACAGAATGCGGATGCTCTTAACGGAGCAATTCCCGTCCTGCTTGGGTATTTTTTTATATTGACTTTGCCAAAGGAAAGTGCTACAATGGAAAATGCGAAAGAGTTTGTAAACGCAGACCCCGAAAGGACGGTACCCATATGAAAATTATCGATATTATCAAGGCAGAAAGACCCAGCCTTTCCTTTGAGGTGTTTCCACCCAAGACGGACGATGCCTTTGAGGGCGTGTTGGCGGCGGCGACGGAAATTGCCAAGCTGCAGCCCAGCTATATGAGCGTCACCTACGGCGCGGGGGGCGGTACCTCCCGCTATACCAAGGACGTCTGCTCCGCCTTATCCCGTTACGGCGTGCCCGCCCTTGCCCACCTGACCTGCTATTCCTCGGACAAGGCGCGTATTCGTACGGAGCTGGAGAGCCTGCGGGAGAAGGGCATTGAGAATATTCTCGCTTTGCGTGGGGATAAGCCCCAGGATTTTGACGAGTCCCGTGTTTCCTACCGTCACGCCAGCGACTTAGCGGAGGAAATCCGCGACTTCGGCGGCTTTTGCGTTGGCGGCGCCTGCTATCCCGAGGGGCATCCCGAAAGCGAAAGCTTCAAGGCAGATATGGAGGGACTGCGGAGAAAGGTAGCCGGCGGCTGTGAGTTCCTCACCACCCAGATGTTTTTCGACAACGATATTTTATACAATTTCTTATATCACCTCTCCAAGGAGAGGATAGACGTGCCCGTGGTGGCAGGCATTATGCCCGTGACCAACGCCGCGCAAATCAAGCGCATCTGCGCCCTTTCCTCCTCGGCAATGCCCAGGCGCTTTATCCGCATTGTAGACAGATACGGCGACAACCCTCTTGCGATGAAGCAGGCGGGCATCGCCTTTGCCACCGAGCAGATTATAGACCTGTACGCCAACGGCATCAATGCCGTGCACGTGTATTCGATGAATAAGCCCGACGTTGCCGCCGCCATTCAGAAAAACGTATCGGAGATATTGGCGTGACCCCCGGGATTATCTACGGCGCCATTCCTGCCGACGCCCTGGCTTTGGACGAAGCGGAGCTTGCCGCCAGGCTCAAGGTCAGAAGAGAGGATATAGCCTCCCTTTCCCCTCGCTTTGAGGCGTCGCTGCGGAAGGTCATTACCCCACGGTACGTGGGCTTGCGTACCCCCCTTTCCTTTCCCGAAAAGGGGAAGGTAGACCTTGGCTTTACCGCCTTGGAAAGCCATAGCCTTGCCGCCTGTCTTGCGGGCTGTAAGGAAGCGCTGGTTTTTGCCGTGACGCTGGGGCACGGGGTGGATAGGCTTCTGCGCCGGGCGGCGCTTTCCTCGGTTGCCGAGGAATATACGGAGGACGCCTATGCCTCCGCTCTTGCCGAGGCGGCAGTCGAATACGCCGAGGCGACCCTTGCCGAGGGGCGCCAAACCACCGCGCGCTTCAGCCCCGGCTACGGTGACCTTGCCTTGACGGCGCAGAGCCCCATTTTAGAGGCGCTTGACGCCAAACGGCATCTTTCCTTAACCCTAACGGCGAGCCTGTTAATGATTCCGAGCAAATCCGTTACCGCCATTTGCGGACTGCGGTAAGGCTTCGGAGTCAATCTCCATTCTATAAGAAAAGGATACCCATACATATGAAGGACGTTTTAGCCCATATACGCCGAGAGCGCACCTATTTTGACGGTGGCTTCGGGACGCTTTTGCAGGCGGCAGGACTGCCTGCGGGGACGCCGCCCGTGCTTTGGAATCTCTCCTTTCCCGACAAGGTCACCGAGATTCACCGCGCCTATATAGAGGCGGGAAGCCATATTATTACCACCAATACCTTCGGTGTTACCCCCGATAAATATGAAAATTATGCGGACATCATCGCCGCCGCCGTTGCCGCCGCGCGAGCGGCTGTGGGAGAGCGGGAGGACGTCTTTATTGCCTTTGATATGGGGCCCACGGGTAAGCTGCTTGCCCCCTTGGGGGAGCTTGCCTTCGAGGACGCCGTGGCGCTTTATGCCGCCTCCGTCAAGGCGGCGGTGGAGGCAGGGGTGGATTTGATTGTCATTGAAACCATGTCCGACACCTACGAAACCAAGGCGGCGGTTCTCGCCGCCAAGGAGAATTCCCACCTTCCCGTATTCGTCACCAACGCCTACGATGAAGGCGGCAAGCTCTTAACGGGCGCCGACGTGGCCGCTACGGTAGCGCTTTTGGAGGGCTTGGGGGTAGACGCCCTGGGCGTCAACTGCTCCTTCGGACCCGACAAAATGCTCCAAACGGTCAAGACCCTTGCGCGGTACTCCTCCTTGCCCATCATCGTCAACCCCAATGCGGGGCTGCCCCGTGTGAAGGGCGGAAGAACGGTGTACGATATTTCCCCCGACGCCTTTGCCGCCTATATGAGAGAGCTGGCTATGGCAGGGGCAACGGTGCTGGGCGGCTGCTGTGGCACCACCCCCCTTTATATTGAAAAAACGGTAGCGGCGACCAAAAGCCTTCCCTACGCCCTGCCTACCTATAAGGAGGATACCCTGGTTTCCTCCTATACCCACGCCGTCGTTGCCCGGGGCAAGCCCCTTTTGATTGGGGAGCGCATCAACCCCACGGGCAAGCCCCGTCTGAAGGAGGCACTGCGTGGGGGAGATATGGGCTATATCCTCTCGGAGGCGGTGGGACAGATGGAAAAGGGCGTTTCCGTTTTGGACGTCAACGTGGGGCTACCCGATATTGACGAGGCGGCTATGATGAAGCGCCTGGTTACGGAGCTGCAAGGGGTGACGGATTTGCCCCTCCAGCTGGATTCCAACTCCCCCGCGGTCCTGGCGGAGGCAATGCGTGTCTACAACGGCAAGCCTCTTATCAACTCGGTCAACGGGGAAGAGAAGAGTATGCGCGCCATTTTTCCCTTAGTGAAGCGCTATGGCGGCACCCTTATCGCCCTGACGATGGACGAGGGCGGTATTCCTCCCTCTGCCGAGGGACGGCTTGCCATTGCCGAGCGAATTGCCGAGAATGCTGCCGCCTACGGCATCGGCAAAAAGGATTTGGTGATAGACCCCCTTTGTATGACCGTGTCCTCCGATACGGGCGCCGCCTTGACCACCCTGCGCGCGGTGGCGCTGTTGAAGGAAAGAGGCTTCCGCGTGAGCCTTGGGGTCTCCAACGTGTCCTTCGGGCTTCCTGCCCGGGATAAGCTCAACGCCTGCTTCTTTGCCTCTGCCCTGGAGCGTGGCTTGGACTTTGCCATTATGAATCCCTTTTCCCAGGGTATGATGGATACCTACTATGCCTTTTGCGCTTTGCACGGTCAGGATGAGGCGTGCCTTTCCTATATTGCCTACGCCGCGGGCGGCGAGGAGAAGCAAGCCCAAGGCAAGCCCGCCCTTTCCTGTCGGGAGGCGGTTTTGCGCGGCTTGAAGGAGGAGGCAGTCAAGGAGGCGCTTTTGCGTGTGAAGGAGGTATCTCCTTTAACGGTGGTGGATGAGGATATCATCCCTGCCCTCAACGAGGTGGGAAAGCGCTTTGAGGAAAAGACCCTGTACCTGCCCCAGCTTCTGATGAGCGCCGAGGCGGCAAGCGCCGTTTTCGATGCCTTGAAGACGTTTTTGCCCCAAAAGGGCAAGGACGAGGGACGGGGTGTTGTGCTTGCCACCGTCAAGGGCGATATACACGATATCGGCAAAAACATCGTGAAGGTGCTATTAGAAAGCTACGGCTTTTCGGTTTATGACCTTGGCAAGGACGTTGCCGCCGAGGCGGTTCTCGCGGCGGTGGAAGAAACGGGGGCGACCCTTGTGGGGCTTTCTGCCCTGATGACCACCACCCTGCCCGCTATGGAGGAGGCGGTTGCCCTGTTGAAGGAAAGGCACGCCGCTGTTCGGATAATGGTAGGCGGCGCCGTTTTAACCGAGGAATACGCCGCCCGTATCGGGGCGGATGCCTACTGTCCCGACGCTATGGCGGCGGTGGCGTTTGCCAAGCGCTGCTACGAGGGCTAATATAAACGAATATAATTGAGGAAAGTATGTATCAGATTATCAGAAAAAGATGCTTGAATCCCACGGTGACGCAAATGGATATTGCCGCCCCCCTGGTAGCCCGCAAGGCAAAAGCAGGGCAGTTTATCATTCTGCGCGTGGATGAGGAGGGGGAGAGAATCCCCTTGACGGTGGCAGGCTATTCCCGTGAGGAGGGAACGGTCAGAATTATTTTTCAGACCGTCGGCGCCACCACCGCCCTTCTTGCCGCCAAGGAAGAGGGGGAATATATTGCCGACTTTGTAGGACCCTTGGGCGTCCCCACCGAAACGGAGGGACTCTCCCGTGTTTGCGTGGTGGGGGGCGGTGTAGGCTGTGCTATCGCTCTGCCTGTTGCCGAGGAGCTGCACCGCCTTGGTGCCTCGGTGAGCGCCATTATAGGCTTCCGCAGCAAGGATTTGCTGATTTTGGAGGAGGAATTCCGTGCCGCCTCGGATAGCCTGACGGTGGTGACGGACGACGGCAGCTACGGCGAAAAGGGCAACGTGACCCAGCCTTTGCAGGTGCTTTTGGAAAAGGGCGAGAAATTCGACCGCATTATTGCCATCGGACCCTTGGTGATGATGAAGTTCGTGGTGGCAACCGCCAAGCCCTACGGCATTCCCGTCACCGTTTCGATGAACCCCATTATGATTGACGGAACGGGTATGTGCGGCGGCTGTCGGCTGACCCTGTGGCAGGATGGCAAGCGCGTGACTAAATTTGCCTGTGTGGACGGCCCCGACTTTGACGGCTACCAGGTGGATTTTGAGGACGCAATGTCCCGCGGCGCTATGTACCGCTCCTTCGAGCGGCACGCCTACGAGGCAACCTGCAACCTGCTTAAGAAGGGAGAGGAATGACATGGCCATTCAACCCAAACGCAACGAAATGCCCACCCAGGACCCTGCCCTTCGTGCCCATAATTTCGAGGAGGTGGCGTTAGGCTACTCCGAGAAGGCGGCGATTGCCGAGGCGTCCCGTTGTATTCATTGCAAGAATGCCCCCTGTGTGTCGGGGTGTCCTGTCAACGTAAAAATTCCCGATTTTCTTTCCGCCGTGAAGGAGGGTAATTTTGAGGAGGCGTATCAGATTATCAGCCTTTCCTCCTCTCTGCCTGCCGTCTGCGGCCGTGTTTGCCCCCAGGAAACCCAATGCGAGGCAAAATGCACCCTGGGCATCAAGTTTGAGCCCCTCGCCATCGGTAGGGTAGAGCGCTTCGTTGCCGATAGACACAACGGGAGCGCCGCCCCCGCCCCCGAGCAGCCCCATCCAAACGGGCACCGTGTTGCCGTGGTGGGCTCGGGCCCCTCGGGTCTTGCCTGCGCGGGCGATTTGGCGCGGCTTGGCTATGCGGTGACGGTCTACGAGGCGCTCCATACCCCCGGGGGTGTTCTGGTGTACGGTATTCCCGAGTTCCGTCTGCCCAAGGCAATCGTTGCCAAGGAGGTAGAGGGATTGAAGGCGCTTGGGGTTTCTATCCAAACCAACGTGGTTATCGGCAAAACCCTTCTCATTGACGAGCTGTTTGAGATGGGCTTTGAGGCGGTCTTTATCGGCTCTGGCGCGGGACTGCCCAACTTTATGAATATCCCCGGTGAGTCCTATAAGGGCGTTTATTCCGCCAACGAGTTTTTAACCCGAAGCGATCTGATGAAGGCGTACCGCGATACCGCCGCCACCCCCATTATGAAGGGCGGACGGGTTGCGGTTGTGGGCGGTGGCAACGTGGCAATGGACGCCGCCAGAACCGCCCTGCGACTGGGCGCGGAGAAGGTATATATCGTTTACCGCCGCTCCATGGAGGAGCTTCCCGCCAGACGCGAGGAGGTAGAGCACGCTATGGAGGAGGGCATCGAGTTTCTTCTGCTCAACAACCCCGTTGAAATTCTCGGCTATCACAATCCCGACAACCCACGGGATGAGAAAAACGGCTTCGTAACGGGTATACGCTGTGTCAAGATGGAGCTTGGCGCCCCCGATGAAAGAGGCCGCCGCCGTCCCGTTGCCATTGAGGGCAGCGAATTTGAGCTGGCGGTGGATGCGGTGATTATGGCAATCGGCACCTCCCCCAACCCCTTGATTAAAAGCACCACCGAGGGCTTGGAAACCAAACCCTGGGGTGGCATCGTGGTGGAGGAGGCAACGGGCTTGACCTCCCGTCCTGCCGTCTTTGCGGGCGGTGACGCTGTCACGGGCGCCGCCACCGTTATCTCCGCTATGGGCGCGGGCAAGCTTGCCGCCAAATCCATCGACGCTCTTTTGCGGAAAGAGAACTGATTGGCTAGCCAGCTTCAAAGAAACGCACAGAAAGGAAGGTCACGGTAGTGAAAAAGCAAAGCATATATAAATTTTTTTACTTGGTAGCCGCCCTTTTGGTGTTGGGCTTTCTGATACGCTTCGGGGTGGACGTGTTCCTATACGATACCTATCTCACCTCGGCGCCCTTATATCTTTTTGCGCTTGTCAGAGCCTTCGCCTTTCTTTTGCCTGCCGCCTTGGTGTTTCTCGTGGGGCTTCTGCTCAAGAAAAAATTAAAATAAGTCCAAACAAATCCGCTTCGGCGGATTTGTTTTTTAGGGAAATGAAAATGGGAATAGTGCCAAAAACGGAGGGGCTTAAATTGTGCAAACTGCCAAAAGTAGGAAGAAAAGCCGTTTTTTTAGTTTTTTGCATTGACTTTTCCAAAGGGGTGTGCTACATTAAAGGCGGCGATGGAAATCGCCTTCGCTGAAAAGTCAATGCGCTCTTTCGTTTGCAAAGGAGAAAAGCTATGAGTAAGCAAGCAGAAGCAAAGGTACAGGACAAAACAGAAGCGGAAGCACCCCAAACCCATAAGCGCCCGAAAAAGAAAAAGATACCCTTTTGGTCCCTTCTTTGGCGGTTTGTAAAGCCCGAAAAGAAGCGCTTGACCGTGGCAATTGTCTTTTCCTTTTTGACGGGCATTTTTGTTGCCATTCAGCCCCTGGTTGTCAAGTATATCATTGATACGGGCGTTGGCGGCGCCGCCATTGAGTTTTTCGGCAAGGTCTTTTACGAGGGACCCAAAACCGAGCAAGCCCAGCTGGTGTTCGTGGTGGCGGCGTGCTGTGTCTATATCTTTATTTGTCTGATGCGCCTTTTGCTTTGGACGATTGGCTACACCAACGCCCAAAAGGCATTGGCAAGCACCCTATTTAATCTGCGCTCTCAGTTCTTCGGTCACGTGCAGCACCTTTGTATGCACTTCCACGATAAGAACGCCTCGGGTGAGCTATACAACTATATTATGGGCTCCCCGATGAACAATATCAAGACCTTCTTGGGCTCTATGACCCAGACCTTCCCCTTCCAGGCGGTGGCGCTGGTTATTTCCCTTGTAGCCTTAACCTCCTACAGCATTAAGCTGACGGGGCTGATTTTGATTATCAGCATCATTATGGCGCTCTTTTACCGCTTCTCGCGGCAGAAAATGCGCAAGGCGGCAAAGGAATACCTTTCCTCGGAGAACAACGCCTCCCAGTATATTGCGGACGTTTTGCACGGCTCTGAGGCGGTGAAGATGTACGCCATTGAGGAGGACACCATTCAGCAGTTCAACGAAAAGGTGGACGACCTGAAGGAAACCAGCCTGCGTTACACCATGCGCAACTATTTCGAGGCGGTCAAGCCCGAATATACCCATTATTTCGGCATTGGCGTGGTGTACCTTGTGGGCTCCATTCTCTGCATCAAGGGCGAAATCACCGTAGGCGTGTTTTACGCCTTCCTGTCCAGTATGTCAACCATTCTCTCCACCCTCAGCAGCTGGCTGAACGTGGCAATGACCCAGCCGATGGCGGCAGAGGCGCTGGAGCGTGTTACCCGTATTATTGACGAAAACAGCACCACCCCCGAGGTACGGGAGGAGGCAAGACGCTCCCTTGCCGTGGAGAGAGCCCACGCACAGAACGAGGGCGAGCCCTGTATCGCCTTTAACGACGTCACCTTTGCCTATGACGAGAAGCCCGTCTTTGAGAATTTCTCCTGCAAAATCGGCTATTGCGAGAGCATCGGCCTTGTGGGAAGCTCGGGCTCGGGTAAATCCACCTTTACTAAGCTCTTGATGCGTCTTTATGACGTACAGAAGGGAAGCGTCACCCTTCACGGCAGAAGCGTCAAGGATTACGCCACCCACGAGCTGCGCGCCTCCTTTGGCGTGGTGCCGCAGAACCCCTTTATCTTTGCGGGCACCATCTGGGACAATATCCGCATTGCCGCCCCCGAGGCAAGCAACTATGAAATTATCCGCGCGATGGAGCTTGCCCGTGTGCACGAGTTTGTCAACGAGCTGCCTATGGGCTGGGCAATCGTGATAGGCGACGGCGCCTTGGCGCTGTCGGGGGGACAAAAGCAGAGAATTGCCATTGCCCGCGCCATTCTGAAAAAGCCCGACATCTTTATTTTCGACGAGGCAACCTCCGCTCTTGACAACATTTCCGAGCGACTGATTCAGCAGGCAATGGAGGAGCTGATGCAGAGCCATACGGTCATTTTCGTGGCGCACCGCCTCTCCACCATCCGCAACGTCAACCGCATTATGGTATTTGACCGCGGACGGGTTATCCAGGAGGGCACCTACGATGAGCTGGCAGCTGAAAAGGGCGAGTTCCGACGCCTGTTGGATGCGGCAGAGGCGAAGGACGATTATCTGCGCGCCGACAAGAGAACCATCGACGAGCGCCTGGGCAAGAAGCCCAAGAAGCAATAACCCCGAAAGGACAAAGAAAAAACGTGGAAAAAACGAAGGTCTGTATATTTGATTTAGACGGTACCCTGCTTAACACCCTGCCTGCTATTGCCTATTTTTGCAATACCGCGCTTGCGCATTTTGGGCTTTCCACCTTCCCCGAGGACCGCTTCCGCTACTTTGCGGGCAACGGTGCCAAAAATCTGGTGAAGAATATGCTGGACGCCCAAGGGGCGGACACCGAGGCGCTTTTCGAGCCCGTCTACACCTACTATAACGAGATTTATAATGCAAATCCCACCAAAAATACCGCTCCCTATCCCGAAATTCCCGCCCTGCTTGCCACCCTGCAAGAGAAGGGCATCGCCTTGGCGGTTTTGTCCAACAAGCCTCACTACGCCGTTTGCGAAGCGGTGAAGGGCTTTTTTCCCGATATTGCCTTCTCGGTGGTCCAAGGGCAAACGGAGGCGCTTCCCTTAAAGCCCTCCCCCGAGGGAATTTTCCGCATTTTGTCCGCCGTGGGCGCCAAGAGGGAGGAATGCCTCTATTCGGGCGATAGCGACGTGGATATGAAAACCGCCTTGGCGGCAGGGGTCTTTTCCGTTGGCGCCGCCTGGGGCTTCCGCGGCGAAAAGGAATTGACGGAGGCAGGGGCGTCTGCCGTTGCCGCCAACCCCCTGGCGCTGTTGGATTGGGTTTGCGGCTGAAATAAAAATTTTACATATTTTCGCTTTACAAATGAAGGACCTTGATATACAATAGAATAGTAAACGAGGAGAGTCGCCTGTTTGCGGCTCTCCCTTTGATTTTGAACAGAAAGAGGAACACGGGCAAATGAAGGAAATCTACGGGAAAATTGCCGCCTTAGCGGCTTACGGTATCAGAGAGGGGCTTTGCGCCAAGGAGGATGAGGCGTACGTTATCAACGCGCTCCTTTCCGTTATGCGTCTTTCGGATTACGAGGCGCCCGAGGTTCTGCCCGAGCTGCCCCTGGAGGCGCTGCTCGGCGCCCTTTGCGACGATGCCTATGCGCGTGGCGTTATCGAGGCAAACACGGTTGCCTACCGTGACCTTTTCGATACTGCCTTAATGGGCTGTCTGATGCCCCGTCCCTCCGAGGTATGCAGCCGCTTCCGCGTCCTGCGAGAGGAGAGCCCCGAGGCGGCAACCGATTATTTTTACAGCTTGTGCCGCAAGGGGGATTACATACGCACCTATCGGGTGGCAAAGGATTTGAAATGGACCTACGCCTCTCCCTACGGTGAGCTTGATATCACCGTCAACCTCTCCAAGCCCGAAAAGGACGTAAAAGCGATTGCCGCCGCCAAGAAAATGGCGCAAAGCGGCTATCCCAAATGCGTACTGTGTCACGAAAACGAGGGGTATGAGGGCAGCCTGCGCTCCCCCGCCCGTCAGAATTTGCGGCAAATTCCCCTTGCCTTAGGGGATGGCACCTGGTATATGCAGTATTCTCCCTACGTATATTACAATGAGCATTGCATCGTCCTTTCCGACAGCCATACCCCTATGCGTATCACCGAGGACACCTTCCGCCGCGCGTTGGATTTCGTAACCCTCCTGCCTCACTATTTCGTGGGCTCCAATGCGGACCTTCCCATTGTAGGCGGCTCCATTTTGTCCCACGACCATATGCAGGGCGGCCGCTACACCTTCGCCATGGAAAAGGCGCCCATTGAGCGCCCCGTTACCTTCCTTGGCTTTGAGGACGTGGAGGCGGGCATCGTCAAGTGGCCTATGTCGGTCATCCGTCTTTCCTCCTCGGATAAGGAGCGGCTTGTCGCCCTTGCCTCTAAAATTCTGTCGGCTTGGCGCGGCTATACCGATGAGGCGGCGTTCATTTTTGCCGAAACAGACGGTGAAAAGCACAACACCGTTACCCCCATTGCCCGTCGCCGCGGCGCGCGCTACGAGCTTGATTTGGTTTTGCGTAACAACATCACCACCGAGGAGCATCCCATCGGGCTTTACCACCCCCACGCGGAGTGGCATCATATCAAAAAGGAAAACATCGGCCTTATCGAGGTGATGGGGCTGGCGGTTTTGCCTTCCCGTCTGAAGACGGAGATGAAGGCGGTAGAGGAGGCGCTGCTTACGGGGAAGGATTTGTATGCCGACCCTGCCACCGCCCTTCACGCGGACTGGGCGCTGGACATCAAGGCGCGCTATACCCTCACCGAGGAAAATACCGAGGGCATTCTGCGGCAGGAAATCGGCGCCGTATTCTCTCACGTATTGGAGGATGCGGGCGTCTATAAATGCACCGAGCAGGGCAGAGAAGCGATGATGCGCTTTATTGCCTCTGTGGTTTAATTTTCTATAAGAAAGGAAAAGATATGTTTTCAAAGCTGGAAACCCCTCTTTTTATACAGGAGGCGATTGCCCAAAAGAAGCCCAAGCCCCTATGGATGGAGCTTTTGCTCTTTGGCGCCGTCTTTTGGATTGCGGGCGTTATTGAGTCGGTGATACTGACCCCCTTGACCGTCATTGCGATGTTAGGACATTCCGAGGAGCTGATGGCGCTGGTGGAGGCAGGCGGCGACGCCGAGGCAATGATGGCGTTTGCCGAGAAGCTGTATGCCTCCCCCCTTCTGATAATCGGCTCTCTCTTTGCTACGGCAGGTATGATTGTCACGGTTATCGTCTTTTGCCGCCTTTTAGAGAAGCGGAGCTTCCGCTCTATGGGACTCTTTCGTCCCTTCGCTAAGGAGTATGCCATCGGGGCAGGGCTGGGGCTTTTGCTCTTCGGGCTGTATCTTGTGTTCTCCATCGCCCTTGGACGGCTTTCCTTCCTTGGCGTCAGCCCTCGCTTTAACCTGCCATTGGTGCTTTGCCTGCTTGTGGGGTACCTGGTGCAGGGCTTTTCGGAGGAAATTCTCTGTCGCGGCTATTTTATGACCTCCCTCTGCCGCACCCTGCCCTTACCCGTGGCGCTGGTGGTCAGCTCCCTCTTTTTCTCCCTGCTACACGTGGGCAACCCCGGTGTGAATTTCCTTGCCCTGCTCAATATTTTCCTGTTTGGCATTCTGATGGGCATTTACGTGATTCGCCGCGGCAGCCTTTGGGGCGCTTGTGCCATTCATTCCCTTTGGAACTTCGCCGAGGGCGTCCTGACGGACTTTTCCGTCAGCGGTCTGACGATGCCTGCCTCCGTCTTTTCCTTCGGAACGGAGGGCGCCTCCAGCTTTATTGTGGGCGGTGCCTTTGGGCCCGAGGGCGGCTTCGCCGTCACCTTCGTTTTGACGCTTTTCGTAGTTGTCTTGCTTATGATGGCTAACAAGGATGTAAAGAATTCTTCACAAAACGGCACCCTGTAACGGCTTTGGGGAAAGGGCATTTCAGCCTCTCCAAAAAGGAAAAAAGAGGCGCCCCTCATAAAAAAGAAAAAACCGCCAAAAGCGGTTTTTTCTTATGAAAAAATTGTAAACAATTCAATTTTCCGTTTTGCACAAAAAACGCAATATATAGTAGTTAGAAATGACGAAAAAACAAAATGTTGTGTTTTGGTCTTGACAGGGACTATATGTTGTGGTATAATGGCGAGGAACGATACCGCAAGGGAAATTTGCGCCCTTGCCGACCTATTTGGAGAGCAAAAAATGGAGCTGAGAGGACTGCAAAAAACAACCCTTCTGGATTTTCCCGGGCGGGTCGCCTGCACCGTGTTTACGGGGGGCTGTAATTTCCGCTGTCCCTTCTGCCACAACGCCTCCCTTCTTCATAGCAAGGAAGCGGAGCTAACGGAGGAGAAGCTCTTTTCCTTCTTAGACAAGCGCCGCGGCATTTTAGACGGGGTGTGCATCACGGGGGGCGAGCCTCTTTTGCACCGTGATATGGCGCCCTTCATTTCCCGTATCAAGGAAATGGGCTTTTTGGTGAAGCTGGATACCAACGGCAGCTTTCCCTCCCGTCTTCGGGAGCTATGCGAGGCAGGGCTTTTGGACTACGTGGCAATGGACATCAAGAACTCTCCCGAAAAGTACCCCCTGACCACGGGGACGGGCACGGGCTTTTTAGCCGAGGTGCAGCAGAGCGTTTCCTTATTGATGAAGGGAAGCGTTCCGTACGAATTCCGCACCACCCTGGTGCGCGGCTTTCACACCGAGGAGGATATGCGGAAAATCGGCGCCTGGATACAGGGAGCGCCCCGTTACTATTTGCAGCAGTTCACCGATTCGGGGGACGTGCTGGAGGAGGGGCTTTCCGCCTTCGATAAGAAGGAGTCCGAGGCGTTGCTTGCGGCTGTCCTGCCCTTCGTACCCACCGCCGCCTTGCGCGGACTGTAATTTGTTATCATTTACGGCATTGACCGATAGAATAAGGAGTAGAATATGTATCAGGTATTAAAGAGAGACGGTAAAATTGTAGACTTTACCCTGGACAAAATTTCTGCCGCCATCCGTATGGCGTTTGAAGCACAGGAAAAGCAGTATCACCCCAGCGTGATTGATTTCCTTGCCTTGAAGGTAACCGCAGAATTTGAGCCCAAGGTGAAGGAGGGCTTGATTGCCGTCGAGGACATCCAGGACTCCGTAGAGTCCGTTCTGGTGCAGGCTGGCTATGCAGACGTAGCAAAGGCATACATTCTGTACCGCCGTCAGCGCGAGAAGCTGCGTAACGTAGAAAGCACCACGCTGGACTACAAGAAATTGGTAGACAGCTATCTGAAGGTAATGGACTGGCGCGTGAAGGAAAACTCCACCGTCACCTATTCCGTAGGCGGCTTGATTCTGTCCAACTCGGGCGCCATCACCGCAAACTACTGGCTTTCCGAGGTGTATGACGATGAAATCGCCAACGCCCACAGAAATGCCGACATCCATCTGCACGACCTGTCTATGCTGACGGGCTATTGCGCAGGCTGGTCCTTGAAGCAGCTGATTAAGGAGGGTCTTGGCGGCGTTCCCGGTAAGATTACCTCGGCTCCCGCTTCCCACCTTGCCACCCTTTGCAACCAGATGGTTAACTTCTTGGGCATTATGCAGAACGAGTGGGCAGGCGCCCAGGCGTTCTCCTCCTTCGATACCTACCTTGCCCCCTTTGTCAAGGTGGACAACCTGAGCTATGACCAGGTAAAGAAGTGCATCGAGTCCTTCATTTACGGCGTGAACACCCCCTCCCGTTGGGGCACCCAGGCACCCTTCTCCAACATCACCTTGGACTGGACGGTGCCCGATGACTTGGCTGAGCTTCCCGCGATTGTAGGCGGCAAGGAAATGGACTTCAAGTACAAGGATTGTGCCGCTGAAATGAATATGGTTAACCGCGCCTTCATCGAAACGATGATTGAGGGCGACGCCAACGGCCGCGGCTTCCAGTACCCCATTCCCACCTATTCCATCACCCGTGACTTCGACTGGTCCGAAACCGAGAACAACAAGCTTCTCTTCGAGATGACCGCCAAGTACGGTACCCCCTATTTCTCCAACTACATCAATAGCGATATGGAGCCCTCCGACGTGCGCTCTATGTGCTGCCGTCTGCGCCTGGATTTGCGTGAGCTGCGCAAGAAGTCGGGCGGTTACTTCGGTAGCGGTGAGTCCACCGGCTCTATCGGCGTTGTAACCATCAATATGCCGAGAATCGCTTATCTCTCCAAGACCCCCGAGGAGTTCTACCGCCGCCTGGACCATATGATGGACATAGCGGCTCGCTCCCTGAAGGTAAAGAGAGGCGTTATCTCCAGACTCTTGGAGGAGGGACTCTATCCCTACACCCGTCGGTACCTCGGCGGCTTCGATAACCACTTCTCCACCATCGGTCTTGTGGGTATGAACGAGGTTGGTCTGAACGCTGCCTGGCTGAAGGCAGATATGACCAACGAGGCTGTGCAGGAATTCTCCAAGGAGGTTCTTGATCACATGAGAGAGCGCCTGTCCGACTACCAGGAAAAGTACGGCGACCTCTACAACCTGGAGGCAACTCCCGCAGAGTCCACCTCCTACCGCTTCGCAAAGCACGATAAGAAGCGCTTCCCCGACATCATCACCGCCTCCGAGGGCAAGACCCCCTATTACACCAACTCCTCTCACCTGCCCGTTGGCTTTACCGAGGACGTGTTCGAGGCGCTGGACATCCAGGACGAGCTGCAGACCCGTTATACCTCGGGTACGGTATTCCACGCCTTCTTGGGCGAGAAGCTGCCTGACTGGAAGGCTGCCGCAACCCTGGTGAAGAAGATTGCCGAGAACTACAAGCTGCCCTACTACACCCTCTCTCCCACCTACTCCGTATGTAAGAACCACGGATACTTGGTCGGTGAGCAGTTCACCTGCCCCGAGTGCGGTGAAAAGACGGAGGTATACAGCCGTATCACGGGCTACTACCGTCCCGTTCAGAACTGGAATGACGGTAAGTCCCAGGAGTATAGAGATCGCCGTGTATACGACATCGCAGGCTCCTTCGGTAAGCACGCGGGCGACAAGGACTTTGATACGCCTCTGTGCGAAAGAACCCAGGATATTGGCGCTACTGCCGCTGAGGAGCAGGTTGCGGGCGAGGACCGCATTATCCTCTTCGGCACCAGAACCTGCCCCAACTGCAAAATGGCTATCACCTTCTTGAACAATGCGGGCATTGCCTTTGAGCACGTTATCGCGGACGAGAACAGAGAAATGACCGAGCAGTTCGATATTCACCAGGCACCGACCCTGGTGGTTATCAAGAACGGCAAGATGGAGCAGTTCGTCAACCTTTCCAACATTCGCAAATACATTGATTCTGCCGCCAAGGCGTAAAGCGGCGGCAAGCAAGGGGTGTCTTGCCTGGCAGGGCACCCCGCTTTTATTTCCCTCGGCGCCGTGGCCCTATGGGCTATAAAACGGTGGCTTTTCGGGAACAATACGGACAAACGAAAGGAAAAGACCTATGGTATACGATATCGTTATTGTGGGCGCAGGCCCTGCAGGGCTCACCGCCGCTATCTATGCCTGTCGCGCGGACAAGCGTGTCCTGGTTTTGGAAAAGGCGACCTTCGGTGGGCAAATCACCTCCTCTCCCTGTGTGGAAAACTACCCCGGCTTTGTGAAAATGAGCGGCAACGAGTTTGCCGATAAGCTGTTGGAGCAGGCACTGGGCTTGGGCGCGGAGATTGAAATGGCAGAGGCAACCGCCATTAAAGAGCAGGATGGGCTCCGTGTGGTGAAGACCGACAGAGGCGACTTCACCGCCCGTGCCGTCATCCTGGCAACGGGTGCCAGACACCGCCCCTTGGGCATTGCCAACGAGGAAAAATTCGTCGGCCGTGGCATTTCCTACTGTGCGGTTTGCGACGGCGCCTTCTATCGGGACAAGGACGTTCTGATGATTGGCGGCGGCAACTCCGCCTTGCAGGAAACCGTTCTCCTTTCCGATATGTGCAAGAGCGTCACCGTGGTGCAGAACCTGTCCTTCTTAACGGGTGAGCCCCGTCTTATCCGCAAGCTGGAGGAAAAGGAAAACGTCAAGATTATTCTTTCCCACGTGGTGGACGCCTTAGAGGGCGATACGGATTTGCGCCGCGTTGTCATTCGTCACGCCGAAACAGGGGAAAAGAAAATCCTCACCACCGACGGTATGTTCGTTTGTATCGGGCAGATGCCCGAAAACGCCGCCTTCGCCGACCGTGTGGCGGTCAATGAGGCTGGCTATATCGATGCGGGCGAGGACTGCCTGACCAAGGACAAGGCCATTTTCGTAGCAGGTGACTGCCGCACCAAGCGGGTGCGCCAGATTACCACCGCCTCGGCAGACGGTAGCGTCGCCGCCGTTGCGGCGTGCCGCTATTTGGACAATTAAGGCAAAAGACGAAAAACAAAACGGGCTGTCTCACGAAATAGTGAGACAGCCCCATTTTATGTTAAGCCTCCGCTGCCGAGGGCAAGGAGGCGGAATCAGGGAAGAGCCCCTCGGAGGGAGAGGCAGGGGCATCGCTTTTCAAGGAGGGAAGAAAATCCTTGAAATACTCCTCCAGCAAATCGCTTTGCTCCTCCAGGTAAACCGCCGTATCCTTGGCTACGTTGCAATAGCCCGCGCGGTAGCCCTTGATGCCGTTGAAAACCAGGGTGAACATCTTGGATACGTACCCCACCAGCAGGGCAGGGTTGGGGTTGACGATGATGTCGCACAGCACCGATACCGAGAAAAAGGCGGTAAAGAGAGAGGCAAAGAGATAGGGGAGAAAGCGGCGCCGCTTGGCGGCGGCAGGGGTCTTGGAAAGAGGAGGGCGGTAGCCGCCCTCCTCCCTGCTCCAAAGGAGCATAGACGGGGTAATGCGTACCTGGCGCATCCGCTTGACACGGATAAGCCCCCTTTTCTGGGCAGGGGAAAGGGTGGCGCTTGGCGCCTTTTCCGTCAAAGCCTCCTCGGATAACCCGTAAAGGGAGAGAAGGGCGCGGCGCGCCGATAGGGTTTCACGGTGGCTGACTCTCTCGCAAAAGAGCAGAAGAGAGCGCATATCTCCCTCCTCCCGAAAGCGCAGACGGAAGCGCCGCGCTCGCTCTGCCGCCTCGCAGTATTCCTTTTCCTGCTTGGCGCGGTCAGCGCCCGTTTCTGACAGGGAAAAATACATCACGTAGGAGGCAAATAACAGAATAAGAAATTGCAGGGAAAAGGAAAGCGAGGCTTGAAAGCTGACGGTGATATCCGTAAAGAAAAGGGCAGACACCGCCAAAAAGGTAAAGACAGCGCAAACGATTCCAAGATTGGAAAGGACGCCGCGCAGCGTCCCACGCCCCTCGGCGGTGGGAAGCTCGGAAAATGGATTGGACATAAAACCTCCTGAAAGCTAAGAGAGAGGGGAGAGAGCAAGCCCCCTCCTCTCTTGCAGATGGGCTTGCCTTGGACGTTACGGCTTTTTCGCTTGGCGCCGCGCCAGATAAAAGCATAGGGCGCCAAGCATACTGGAGGGGAAGGCCACCAGCGCAACGGCAATCAAGCCGTCAATGATGTTGCGGAACAGGGACAGAAAGAGCCAAAGAAGGAACCAGACCATCCAGGCGGAGGGGCTTTTCAAGACCTGCTTGACCGTTTTCCAAAGGGGCAAGACCGCCAAAAGCAAAACCAGTACCCCAAAAAGAGAAAGGGCTTGGGCTCTGTCCGAGAGCCAGATGGGGAAATGCTCCAAGGAGGATACAAGGGCGGGGACGATGCAAAGCACGTAGCCCGCAATACGTAAACAAATAACCATTACAGTTGCTTATCCTCCAAGGGGATTATTCGTTTTCTGCCAGGGTCCGCTCAAAGGCAAGGTAGCGCTCGGTCATCAAATCCTTCTGCGCTTGGGGCAGGTTGGCGCACTGTAACAGCCGAAACAAAAGCTCGGTTTCGGTTTGCAGGGCGGCAGAGGTCTTTTGCTTTTCCTTAACGCTGTCCGCAAGGGCGTCCTCCAAGGCGGCAAGCCGCTTTTCGGCTTCACGCAAAACGGAAAGCGCGTTCTCGGAGGCAAGGACGGCGGCGTCTGCCCCCGCCTTCAGGGTGGCGAGCTTTTCCTCTGCCACGGCGGAAAACTCCGCCGTTTTCTTGCCTGCCTTATCGGTGGCGTCGGACATAGCGGAAAGCCCTGCCCGTAAAAGGGGCAGAAGCCCCGTTTTGTAAAGTAAGGTTGGCACAATGGAGGCTAAACAAGCCAAGGCGCAGAAGATTTTTTCGGCGTGCTCCTCCAAAAAGGCGCCAACGGCGTTCGAGAACACCGCCGAGGCTCCCTTTTCCGTGTCGGAGAGAAGGGGTGCGTCCTCTACGGGGGTGTTCCCAGCGGGCGCGTCCTCAACGGGGATATTCCCAACGGGCGCGTCCTCTACGGGGGTATTCTCCATAGAGCTTTCCGCCGCGTCCCCGTCAGCAGGGTCGCCGCCCGAGGGAAGCAAAGCCCCCTCGGCGCTATCTGTCGGGGTCAGCACGGGGGCATTCTCCTCGGCGGCAACGCCGAGGGAGAAAACCAGGGAAAAAAGCAAGAGGGTTGCCAAAAGGCATAGCGTTTTTTTCATAAAATTCCTCCAAATGAGATAAAGTGTCAAAAAAGGGAGGCGCCAAGAAACCTGGTGGAGAGCGCCTCTATGGCTTGCTCCGCCTTTTCCAAGCGAAGCGTCAGCTCCTCCACACGGTTCAGAAGGGACAGCACCGTCTTTTCCGTAGGGAAGGAGAGGGGCTTGACTGTGGCGCCGTGGCGGTATAGACTCTGGCAGAGAAAGCGCTCTCCGCCTACACTCACCGCTACGGTGTTTTCTCCCTCCAGAAGGTCGGTGGGAGAGAGGCGAAAAACCAAGGCGCGCCTGCCCTCCTCTATGGGAGCGCCGTTCAGAAGCAGTCGCCCCTCCTTCTCCAAGCGAATATAAAAGGTGCCCCTTTGCTCCTTCTGGGAGGTGAAAATGGCAAAGCCGTCAAGCAGTTTGATATCCATTGGCATTCTCCTTTTCCTTGAGCAGCGCCTCTGCCTCTTTTTGGGTGATGGCGCCCTTGGCAACGGCATCCTTCACTCGCTTCTCGGACCAAAGCCCCGCGAGAAAATATTGGCGGATTTTTTCAAGCCTCGTCATCGTCGGCATCCTCCTCCAAATCAATCTCTGCCATCATAGCAAGGTAATCAAGGTCTGCCGCAAGCTTAGCGTTTTGGGCGGCAAGAGCATTGTTTTTCTGCTCTGCCTCGTGTAAGGCGGCGCGTGTGTTTTTATAAATCAGCATAATAGCTCCTTTCTGTTGGGCGTCAGGCAATGACGCAAAGGGGGGCAATACCTGCCGCTACGTTGGCGGCAATGCCGGAAAGCTCGCCCTTGGCGCCCACCGCCTTGCAATGGGATAAGGTATCCACGTCCACCGAGCGCAAAAGCCAGGGAGTGGCGACGCCGTCCTTATACTTGATGCGCCCCTTGTCCTCTCCGTCGGCTGCCTGGGCGTTCTGGGAGAAAAGGCGGGAGTAGGGGTAGGGCGAGCCCTCGCTTTTCCCCTCGGCATCCTCCACCTCGGCAAAAACCTCTCCCTCGGAGGGTAAGAAGAAAAAGTCCTCGGTTTCGGTATAGGCGCCGCCAAAGAAGGGCTTGTTCTCGCGGCTGACCTTCTTAACGGGGCAAAGCACCGAGAGAAAGTCCCCGTCCAGACCGTACATAAAGCCGTTTACGTCGTAATTCCAGGCGGCGTAATGCTCAAAGGCGGTGGGACAGCCCTTGAAGATGCTGCCCTTGGCGGCGGCGCTGTTCAGGTAGGTGCGAATCAGGGAATAGCGCCAAAGGTTGTAGCCGTAGCGGATGCGCTCTGCCGAGGTGGTCTTGGAGGCAGGAATCAGGGTGCCGCTTTCCCCTGCGTATACCGACACCGTTTCAATGGGGGAGGTGGCAAAGGCAGAGGCGTAGCTGGAAAGGGGGGTATTCACTACCGTCCTTCCCACCGTCCAAGGCAGATAAAGGTGACCCCCTGCGGGGACGTCCTTGGTCAAGGTGAAGTGGTAGTAATTCTCGCCGCCCTCCAGCAAATCCGTGGCGGAAAGGGCATTTTTACCAAAAAGGTAAAAATAATAGGTGCCTGCGGGCAGCGCGGAGGCGCAGAAATAGAGGGCGTGGGAGCAGGCAAAGGGCAAAAGCGCCAGAGGGTTATGCAGCTGCAGGGTCATAGAGTGACGGGGGGAGCCGTCGGCGTTGGAGAGCGCCTCGCTGTCAAAGCCCACCACGTCCCAAGCCAGATTTTTTCCCTCCTTCTGGCAAATCAGCTGGTCGCCGATAGACAGCACCTCCTTGGCAAGCCCCGTGCGGACCAGCGCCTGCACGTCTGTCCAGGTGTGCAGCTCCATATACTCCTTGCGGGCTAAAATACGCAAAAGGGCGTTTTGCGTGTCCATCTTTTCCGCAAAGGTGGAGTCGGATAAAATGTTAATAAAGGTTGACATTCAAAAATCCTTTCTGTTGTGTGTTACACCTTCTCGGTGAGAAGAATACCGGGCTTACCCCCCTCTATGGCAAGGGAGTAGGTGTAGACCCGTCCCGTTTCCTCGTCTACGAGGGTGTGGGGCGGCAGGTCAAGCAGGCGCTCCTCGATGGCCTTGACCCTTTCCGCCTTGGCAAGGGTAGCAGAGGACAGGGTCTTATGCAGGGTCAGGGTGTTGCCTGCCGAGGTAATGCCCGTGACAATGTCCCCATCTCCCTCGGCGTAGAGAATGGTGGTCTTTACCAAATCTCCCACCCGAATGTAGATGTGGGCGGCGTCCTCCGTAGACAGGGTAAGGTCGATATACGCCTCGCCCACCCGGTAGGAGGCAACGGGAACCCCTGCCACCTCGCAGGTGCGAAGCTCCCCCTTCTTGACCACCAAGTCCTTGGGGATGTTGATGTCAAGGGAGTAGGGGGTGGGGGAGAAATCCCCCTCTGAGGGGACGCCTTCGCCGTCATAGCATTCCAAGCGGTATACCTTGGCGTAGGCGTCCGAGGGCACCTCGGCAATGCGGAAGCGTGTGGGCAGGGACTTTCGCAGGGTGTCAAGCCCCGTTTTAGCCTCATTCTCCACCGCCAAGGTGTCGGCGGCTCTTTGGGCGTTGTCACTTTCCTGCTTTTGCGTCTGGGCGGCAAGCGCCGCCTCCTGGGCATCCAAGCGAAGGAAAAAATCCTTTTTGCCCTCCTGTAGGGCGGCAATCGTGTCGGCAAGGGCGTCAAGCTCGCTCTTGCAACGCGCAAAGAGGGAGGCAAGGGTGGTTTCTCCGTCCAAGGAGAGATAAGTGGCAAAGCGCCCTGAGGTGATGTCGGCAAAAAGCGCCTCCAAGGAATGACCCTCGATAATGCCCGTGGCAATAAGGGATGCCAGCGTTTCGCCGCTTTTCTCGTCGGTGTAAAGACCAAAGGCGTCAATCAGACGGTTGAAGCGCTCCGCTAAGAGGAAGGGGAGCTTGTCAAAGGCGGCGCGCAGCTCCTTGGCGGATAGCATCCGCCCTCCGTAGAGGGAGGGAGAGGAGGGACGGGTCGCCAAGGAAGAAACGGCGTTTTCCTCTAATTCGGCTTGTAAAATTTTGGATATACTCATAGTTCGTCGCCTTCGCCCCGGGGCGAAGGCCTCCTTTTTGAATTTTTAGCGCCTGTGGTGTAGCTTGCCTGCCACTCCAAAGGAGTAGGAAAGCCCGTAAACACCAAAGGGAGAGCGAAACACCTCGCCAAAGATGGCAAGCTGCTTTTCGCACCAGCCCCGTTCCTTTTCCCTGATGGGAAGAGTAACGGCGGAATCCTCGGAGAAGGAAAAGGCGGAAAAGTCTGCCCCCTCAAAATCCGCCGCATCGGTGTGCGCGCGGTCAACGGGGTGCCAGGCGGCTCTGTCCGTGCGCGCTTCAACGCAAAGATGGGTAGGCGCCAGTACCTTCAAGCGAAGCGCCACGGTGCCCGAGGCGGTATTTTTTCGCAGATTGGGAATACCGCCGTTGTCCTTGGCGGTGGCACAGCCAACGGGATATCGGTGGCCGTTAAAGGAGTAGAAGTAGGCGGGAATGCGTCCTGCCCGTCCCTCCTCCAATAGCGTAGCCAGGGTGTATACGTTGCCGTTTTGATAAACGGGATGCACCCCAACGGGGAGATAGACCCCGTCCTTCTCCTCATAAAGGGGAAGGAAAAGCAAAGCACCTCGGCTTTGTATCTCGCCGCCCTCCCCTGCAAGAGAAAGGTAGCGTCCCTCCTTTTCGTAATACAGGGCAGAGGGAACGGTGCAATAGAGTGCCTCGCCTCGTTTGTCGGTGTTGAAGCAGCCAACGGCGCCGTTTTCGGTAGCAAAATAAAGGGCGTCTGCCCCCGCTACCAGAAAAACGGCAGGGGAAAGGGTACCGCCCGTCCGCTCTCCGTCGGTGTCGACTCCATAGCGCTTGCCGTCCTGCTCTACGTAGTATAGCAGCGCGCCGCTTTCTCCCACCAGGGAATAGACGGTGCCTTCTGCCTCCTCGCCGCCTCTTTCGTGTAAACAAATGTTTGCTTTTTCGGCGTCGGGCGGCAGCGCCTCGGCGTAGCGGTACAGGGGCGCATCTCCCACGAAATCTCCCACCCCCGTCAGATAGTAAAACTCGTATTGGGTGTCCCCTGCGGGGTGGCGGTAGCTCTCGCGGCTGTCTGCCAGGTACAGATTGCCTCTTGTCAGAATGAAAAGATATCCCTCGAACACCGCCATTTTGGCGGCGGCAAGGTCCTCGCGGCAAAGCCGTAGGTTTACCGAGGCAGAGCGCAGGGCAAGAGAGCGCTCTAAATTCACCGCCTGGCGCTCCACCGCCAAGAGCCCGTTACGGGTCAGAAAAACGGGGTCATCCCGAAAGTTGATGGCGCCGCCTACCGCACCGATGCCCGAGGCGCCCGATTTGGCAGGATAGATACGGGGGGCAAAGGCGTGGGCGGTGGACTCTGCCGTATGGTAGTACAGTCCCCCCTCCGAGGCGCCCTCCTCCTTGATGACCATCAGCATATCTCCCGTGCCTAAAAGGGCGCGGTTGGGGACGGAGGACAGCCCATCGTTAAAGTAGTTCAGGTTGCCGATGTAAAGGGGGTTATTGTAGCCCGTTTCATCGGGAGCGGAGAAAAAGACGGTGTTGGGTAAACGGGGGTTGCCCGTAAAGAAAATGCGTCCGTCATACTGACCCACGGTGCGACAGCCCAAAACGGCGTCCCGACCCGACAGGGGCAGCCCCCCTTCGCCAAACGCCTTGAAGCCCAAGGGCGTGGAAAAGCGGTCGGGGGAGGCGTCAAGACGGACGGTCACCGTCCGTCCCGATAAAACCGAGGCATCAGCCACCAGAATACACACCGACTTGACCAAGCCGTCCTGCCATATAGGGGTGTAGGAGGCGTGTACCCCGTATACCAGCGAGCCGCCCTCCTTGATTTCCTCCTCCCCCAAAAGCACCTCGACAATGCCAAGGGCAGGGGTGTAAAGAGGACAAAGGAGCAGCTTCCGCTCACGGGGGGGCGGCGTTGCCTCTAAGCAGAGGGTTGCCTCCTTGGGGAAGGTGTCCTCGCCGTCGGTAAAGGTGATGTCCGCATACGCCGCGGCGTTGCCCGAAAAATAAACCGTCCGCAGGCTGTCAGCCCCCATAAACGCCTCCGCTCCAACGGTCAGAAGCCCCTCGTTCAGGGTCACGGAGGTGAGAAAGGGGCAAAAGGCAAAGGCATGATGCCAGATATAGAGAAGGGAGCTTGGCAGGGTTACCTCGGAAAGAGAGGCACAGCCCGCAAAGGCGTAGGCGCCAATCTCGGTTACCGTGTCGGGAAGGGAAACACCCACAAGGTTGGTAAAGCCCGTGAAGGCGCCCCCTGCCACGCCCGTGACGGTGTAGCGCGCCCCGTCAATCTCCGTCTCGGCGGGAATATGCAAAACGGTGGGGGCATTCATTGGGGCGCCTGCCTTGACGGCACAGCACCCGGGAAGGCTGGGCAGAGGGACAAAGACCAGGTCCGTATATTCCTCCGTTGCCTTTTCCTCTAAGGCGGCGGCGGTAGACGCCTCGCGGACCTCGTCGGTCAGAAGATTTCTTTGCTCGTAGTATTCGCCGTTGTAAAACACGATGGGGGCGTAGGGCAGGTCCCTTTCATCGGGTAGCCCCAGGCAGACGCCCTCCCCGTCTACCCGATACAGCGCCCCCTCCACCAGCAAATAGAAAAGCTCCCCCGACTGAAAGCCGCAGCCCTCCTTCTCGGGAAGGGCGGAAAAGATGGGGGCAAGGGAGGCAAGGGCGGCGGGCTGATGCCGCAGGGAGGTGGGAAAGCGAAAGAGCCTTTTGTCCGCGTGAACCAACAGATATTCTACCCCGCCTGCCCGTTGGGTATAAATGCCGTATATTTTGCTTCCGAAGGAGGCAAAAAGGCGATAGCCGGGGAACGCCTCCACGGCAGGGCCGTCATCGCTCTGCCAATCCTTCCACATGTTTTTCAGATTGGCAAAGCGGTCCAGCGAAAGAGAGGTATCGTCCACCGAGAAGTCCACCCCGCGAAAGCGAGAAAAGCTCCTGGTGTAAATGCTTGCGTCCGTTCTCATACGCTATCCCATCCGTTTCTGCTTTGGTAAGCGGCAAGGGTGTGCGCCAGGCGCTCCTTTTTCATCTCGGAAAGCTCGGAGCGAAAGAGCCCAAGATAATAGGAGGCAAGCTCCGCCCTGTCGTCTGCCCAGAGATAAGAGGCAACCAGAAGGGGGAGCAAATGCAGAGCCTCGGGGAGAATATCAAGCTCCTTGTCCATATTGTCGGCGTGCAGCTTTTTAGGGCGGCGCAGATAGCGGATTTCCAAAAGCCCCTCGTGCCCCCTGGCAAGACGGACGCGGCTCCCCTCTAACAGGAAGTCGCGCCCCTCCTGCAACAGGAGAGTGCCAAGGCGCAGAGGCTTTTCGGGAAAAGAACGGAAGTCGCCGCACAGGGCGCCGATATCGTACTCGGTGTAGTAGGAGGCGCCGTCCTTGTGGTGTAGCGTAACGGTTTCTATCAAGGGAAAATGACGGGAGATTTGCAAAAGAGAAAGGCTGGTGATTTGATAAAAATAGGGCTCGTTTTCGTCAAGGCTTCGGGAGAAGCCCATACGGGCGACCAAGCTCATCAGTTCTTTTCCTGTCATAGCGGCTCCTTTTTTACAGCGCGGTGCTGTTTTCTACCTCGGTAGCAGAATCCACTGCCAGCAGAATGTGCTTGTAGGAGCCGAAGCCGACGCCAAAGCGGCATCTGCCGTTCCAGATGTAGTTGCCCGTGTGGTTGTCCACCCAGTTGGAAACGGTCAGCGGCACACGGTTGAAGAACATATTGCCGCAAAGATTCTTGTTTGCCTCGGAGGACATAATCATCAAGCGGTCATCCTCGGTCTGCCAGTCGGGCATTACCACGATATTCCAGTTGCCGTACTGCAGGTTGATATCGTTGTAGCCGTTGCCCAGCGCTCCCTCGGAGCCGCAAACCTTCTTGGCGATTGCCTCGGCGGCAGGGCGGTTGCCGGGGAGAATGATGGTGTCGGCGGTGTAGCCCAGAATTTCACCGTTCTCGTCCTTCATATTACGGAGCTTGGAGGCAAGCTCGTTCAGCGCCTTCTCAAAGGCGGCGGTGGAATATTCCTCCCCCGACTTGAAGATGCTGCCGTAGAAGTAGTTGCTCTGCTCACCCGTGTTCTCGCCGCCGCCCCACTTGTGCGCGGTGTGGAACAGGGGCAGACCGTCAGGCGCGGTCAAATCCAAGGACGCGCGGGCAAATACACCCGACTCCTTGGTGCCGTTGGCAAGGGCGTACTCGCAAATCTTGTGCATCGTCTTGTAGTAGGCACGGGTGAAGTTCTCCGCACGGCGCTTGGCGTCTGCGGCAACGCCGTAGTTGGCGTCCTCCATCATCTGGGCGGTGATGGTAAACTCCTTCATAAACTGAATATGCTCGATGAACTTGCGATAGGTTTCGCGGATTTCATCGTTTTCGGCGCCTGCGCCCTCCTCGGTAGCGGCAAAAACGCCAAATTCGTTCTGTCCAACCACCGTTTCACCGAAGCGGGAGGAGCGCTCCACGTTAAAGAGCCAGTCACAAATGCCGCCCCGCTTGGTTTGCAGGTCGCTTTCGTGCTCGATAATCATTTTTAAGGGCGTTTCCAGCTTTCCGATGGCGGCGTTGTTCAGACCGCTGTTTTCAGAATAAATAATCGACATAGTTGATTTCCTTTCGTTTTTAAGAAATTATACGCGGGGAAAATGGACAAGCACGGGCTCGCCTTTCTTGCTTGCGCCGCATTTGTCCAACAGAATGACGCCACGGTGAGAGGCGGATGCCCTCGTGGCAGAGAGCTGCGTGCCGTCGGGCGACAGAAGGTACTCGCCGCCCTCCGTCATATCCTCGCACCCCTCGGCAAGAGGAATGGAGAAAACCATATCCTCGCTAACGGGAAAGAGAAGCGGAGAGAGGGTGGCAGGCTCCGTTGCCTTGGCAATATGGGTGGGCAGAAGGGAGGAGGTGGCGGTGAAGGGCAAAAGCACCTTGTCCTTGTAGATGTACGCCATTCCCGCCTCTACCGCCGTTGCCTCGGAGAGAGGCAGACGCTGGGGCTCGGGGACGTTGACGCCCCGTCCGATGATTTTGCGTAAGGTCAGCATAAAAAATCCTTTCGTTCATGGTTAAGTCGACTTGACACGGCGGTAAAGACGCTGAATCTCTCCGTCGCTCAAATCCGAAAAAAGCTCCTTGGCGCGGCGCATTTCCTCGCCCGACAAAGCGCCGCGGGGAGAGGCGGCGCCCCTGTCCATGCTGGGGCGCAGGTGCGCCTTTCCGTTTTCTCTCGGAAAACGGGGATTGGAGGCGGCAAGTGCCTCTGCCACGGAAAGCCCTAAGTCACGCAGGGCGGCAAACCGACGGGCAGAGGGCAGCTGGCTCAGATGGGAAAGGGAACGGTAGGCAGGGTCAAGGCGCTTGATTTCCTCTAAGTCCTCCTCAGCCTGTCGGGCGTAGTCCCGTTCCTCGGCGGGTGCCTCGGGCTCCTCGGGCGCCTCGGGAAGCGCCGCTTCCTCGATGGGCGTTTCCTCCTTTCGAGGAGCCGCTTCCACGCTGTCTATTGCCTTGTCGGTGGGCGCCTCTACGGGCGAGGAGAGGGCGTCCGTTTCCTGTACAGTGGTTTCTTGTTCCATGGTTTTTCCTTTCCTTTCGGCTTACTTGCTCTTTCTGCCTGCTCTCAGGTCCTCGCCCTTATGCACGGTACCCTTGGGCTCGTTTTCGGGCTTGCGGGGCGCGGCAATGGGAGCGATGCTGTTGGTGGCATAGGGATTAGAGGGCGTGTTTTGCTTTTTCATCATTGAAATCCTTTCGTATTAAAAATAATCGTTTGGGTCAAAGGTGGCGTTGATAACGGCGGCGGTGGCACGGGCAATTTCCTCGGCAACCGCAGGGGATAAACCGTAGGAAATGGCGTATTCATAGGCGTCCTGGTAGGATAAGTATTTCCGCAAGGCGGTTTCCAGCACCTCGCGCTTGACGGTGGAGGAGTTCTTCACCATCGATACGCTCAGCGAGGCTAAGCGCCTTGCCGTTTCGCTGTCCAGCCCGTTTTCGCCCAAAAAGGCGAAGGCGCTTTCCTCGTCCTCCACGTTCTGGGACAAAAGACGGAGAAAAAGACTGCTTCTTTTTTCCGTTTCTGCCTGTGCCGCCTTCTTGGCGTTTTCCGTTTCACCGTCTAAGTAAGCGGTGTAGGCGCTTTTGTTCTTCGCCTCCCCCTCTGCCATAGCGGCACGGGCGCGGTCAACCGATTTTTGTCGCTCGGCGTAGGCAACGCCGTCTAAATATTCGCCGTAGCCGCTTCCCGTCAGACCGCGGGAAAGCAATGCGGAGGCGCGCGTGCCGTAGGTAGACTTAGCGGCAGCCATCGTGGTGTCTGCGGATCGCACGGCGTCCTTATACGCCGCCTCGGTGTCCTGTCCGTACTTGGAAAGCCAGCTCTCGTAGTCCTCGATTTTCTTGTTTTCCAGATACTGTTTGATAAAATCCTCAAGCGTTGGCATAGGGTAGCTCTTCTTCACTCCTTTCGGGGGCTATGGGGGGTGTGGGCGTTTCCCTTTCCGTGATGGCGCGGAAATATTCCACGTTCTCTCTGGCGTAGGGGTAATGGGCGCGCTCCTGGCATTGCCAGTAGTGCAAAAGGGTGGCAGGGTCCCCGGGGTCCCCCAGCGTGCCTGCCTGCAGGTTCTCTAAATTCTTCTGCCAAAGGGCATCTCTTTGCTGCTCCAAGGCGCCGTTCTGGTCCACCGAGAACAAAAAGCCGTCGTCATAGGTATACCGACCGCTTTCCTCATCGTAGAGAAGGAAATCGTAGCGGTTGAAGGCGGTGTGATGGGGCTTGCCAAAGGCGTCACGGTAGGAAAGGGGACGGGGCTCGTCTGCGTAGGCTAAGAAAAATTCAAAGAGGATGCGGTCTAAATCCGCATACGCCGCCTGCTTCATCTTGCGCTTGGAGTCCAAGCGCCCTGCCGCCTGCTGCACCTGGATTTGCTTGGCGTAGCCCGATTGCGCGGTGGAGTCCGACATACCGAGATAGGAGTCGGTGATGCCGATAATGCGCTTGGCGTGCTGATAGAGGCGCTCGGATTGCTCAATGTCCTGGGCGATAGCGGGGGTGGTGTCCAAAACGCCGTAGCGCTCCCGCTCGTCCCCCGTGCGCAGCTTGATGACCTGACCGAAGATGGAGTTGTCTAAGGTCAGCTCCGCATCGTCGGGCAAAATCGGGGTGATGCCCGAGCGCATCAGCTTTTGCAGAATGCGGCTTTCGATTTTGTTGATTTGCTGCTGCTGTGGGCGAATAAACTCGCAGTCCGATTGCCCGAAAAGGGATTTTTCCTCCGAGGTGTTCTTGCGGATGACGATGGGAAAGCGGCGGGGTCTGTAATAGGGCAGACGGGTGGGCGAAAGCTGCTCACCGCATTCTCCGTTTTGCACCGTGGGCGAGTAGGCAGGAATGACTCTTCCGTCGGAAAGAAGGATATCCTCCGACAGCATTTCCTCCTCCTCGTTTGCCCAGTAGAGGGAGGGCGCCTCGCAGGTGCAAAGCAGCCGTTTTTTCTCACAGCGCCGACATTTTTGGGTCTTGCGCGCGTAATAGTCCTCCAAATCCGACAGCACCGTGTCGCCGCTATACACGAATTGAGAGATGTACCCGTCATCGTTGCGCCAGAAGCAGACCACCATCTCCAGAACGTCCTCGTCATCTCCGTCAGAGGACAGACCTGCCGCCTCCTCCTCGTCCAAGGAGAAGCGGCGGATGATGGCGTTCTTGGTGGTGTCAAAGCGCAAAAAGCAGTATTCCATATCCTCAATATCGTACACCTCTGCCTCGGGGACGAAGTCCATCGGGTTGAGGCAGCTGACGCGCACCCCACCCGTGACACCGCGGTAAAGAAGGGAGTTATCCCATTCCACAAGCCAGACGCTTCCGCCGTAAATATAGGTGTAGCGCTCGTCCAAATCGTTGAGCTTTTCAAAGGGAAGCTCGTTGCGAAGCTGTAAGCAAAGGCGCTCGATGGCCTTGGCGTTTCGGTCGTTCTGCTCGGTGTAGTGCTTCGCCTCGGCGCAGGGGGCGGGAATCTGGGTGGACACCTGGGACTCTATCAGCTCATAGGTGATGTTTCGTACCACGGACGCCGCCTCAGCAGAGCCGTCGATTTCCTTGGCGCCCTTGTACTGGGCAAGATGCCGTTCCAATCGCAGGAAAAGGGCCGCCTGCTTGTCGCGGTTTTTTCGGTACAGCTCCTTAAAAAAGGAGAGCCTGTCCGCAACGTGGGAAAGATTCATAGTGGTTCTCCATATTTCTGTTTTAGGTATCGCTTTTGCTCGTCGGAGGCGTGGCGGTAATCCTCCCACAAGTCCTTGTGCCAGACCCGACGCTCCACGGCGCGCTCCTCTCTTGCGGCGTGGGTGAAGGTAATGGCGAAGCCCCGCAGGGCGTCGGGTGCGTGTGTGATGGCGTGGGGCTCGGTCAACACGTCTGTGGGGGCGTCGGGGTTGATTTGGAGCATAGGCAGACAGCGACAAAGCTCTCGGCATTGTCGGAAGATGCGAAGGCGCGGTGTTCCGTCCTCACGAATTTTAAGCAATTCCTTCACGGCAAGCCAACCGGCCTCGCGGTTGTTGCCCGAACGGGTGAAGCTAACACCGTTCTCCGCAAATAAAATCGCCTTGCTCTTTCCCGTTTCCTGGGAGCGGCTCCATAAATCGGGGGGCGCTAAGGTGGCGTAGATTTTGTCCTCGCCGTTGCGCCGCCCGATGGCGGCCGCCGCCTCGGAAATAATCAGATTGGACTCGCAAAGCTCCTTGTAAACGTATACGTCCTCATTGGGCGCAATGGCAATCCAAAGGCAGGCTAAGCGGTCAAGCCCGTAGTCAACCGTGCGGTAGCGCCGCCAGTCGGGTGGAATGACAAAGGGGTCCACCACGTGCAGCGCCTCGGAAAATTCGGGAAAATACTGTCCCTCGAAAATGTTCCAATCCCCGTATAAGAGCGCCTTTCTCTGGCTTTCGGGCAGCTCCAAAAGGCGCTTCTTGTAATCGGGGTCCCCCTCTGTTAAAAAGAGGTTATCGTCTATAAAGGAGGGGAGAAAAATGCGGCTTCCGCCGCCCTCGCAAAAGACGGTGTTGGGGGGAGATGGGTCAATAAAGCGCTCCTTCACCCAGGCGTGACCGATGCCGCCGGGGTTGGTGGAGGACTTTACCTGCTTGGGATAGCCGTTTGCGCCGCGCAAACGGGAAATGAGGTACAGGTACTGAAATTCGGTGAAATGGGTCAGCTCGTCAAAGCGTATCACGTCATATTCTGCGGATTGGTACTGAAAAACGTCGTTCTCGACGGCACAGTAGCCAAAATCAATGACACTGCCATTCTTGAATTTCCCCGTGTGTGAGGAAGAATTATAACGGTAGATATCCCGTGGGAAAAGACCCAAGGATACACGGATAAGGGACTTTTCCAGCTCCGCATAGGTGCGGCGTAGAATCAGCTGCTTGGAGGCAGGATAGCGCAAGGCGTATACCAAGGCATCCACCAGCTGACCGTAGGATTTTCCGCCGCCTGCCGCTCCGCCAAACAGAACCTCTGTCGCGTCGGCGGTAAGAAAATCGTACTGGCGTCTTGTAACCGAAAGAGAAAGACTCGCCTCCATTATTCCTTCGGCTCCTTTACCGTTACCGACAGGGAGAAGGCATCAGCGCCCCCGTCCTCCTCTCTGTCGGAATAGCCGTAGCGCGCCGCCAGAAGAAATTTGGAGAAGGAGGAGTCGAAGCGCTTGCAAAGAGCGCCCTCGGTGATGCGGTCCTTCAGAATTTCCTCACATTCCCCGTATGCCTCGCGAAAGACCTCCTCCCGCTCACGCAAGCAAAGCAGCGCCTTGACCGTCAGATTTTCTCTGTGGGCAAAGCGCACGAAGGAGGGAAGCGCTTCCTTATATTCACTGCCCTCGCACCCTGCCGTTTCAAAATAGCGAACCATTTTTTTGGCAAGTCGGGTGGGGGTGTTCTCGTCAAGCGTGTGGGCTTCTTCCATAAAAGGCTTCCTTCCTTTCTACTTTTTTCGTGAGCGGGAAAAGATGCCATTCTCGTGCATACAGGTGGCGGCTTTTCTTCCTCGCTTGTATTGTAGAGCATTTCCAACTTGAAAGGGGGTCAGTAAAAGGGGCGTTTTTTTGACCCTTTTGGGGATTTTTTGTTTTTCGCCTTGCAATTGCCCCCAAACTGTGGTAGAATAGGAAGAAAAAATGGAAAGAAGCGAAAATGATGTTTTTGCTTGGCAGTATCGTAAACTTTTTTACCGTGTTGATAGGCGGCTCTCTTGGCGCGCTTTTGCGTAAAGGAATGCCCGAGCGCATCAGTAAATCCGTTTTACAGGCGGTGGGGCTGTGCGTGGTGTATTTAGGGCTGTCGGATTTAATCTCCTACGCCACCGTGTATTCCAAAACCGAGGGGCTCTCCTCCTACCATATTTTAATTCCCATTCTCTCTATGGCAATCGGCACCGCCCTTGGCGAGTGGATTGATATTGAGCGCCGTATGCAGAGCCTGGGAGATTGGGTGCAGAAAAGGCTGGCGCCCAGAAGAGAGGAGAATGCCGAGGACAAGCCCGCGCCCCGCTTGGCGGAGGGTTTCGTTACCGCCTCGATTATCTTCTGCGTGGGAGCGATGTCCATTATCGGCTCTTTGCGGGCAGGGCTTTTCGGGGATTCGCAAATCCTTATTGCCAAGGCCGTTTTAGACGGTATCACGGGCTTCGTCCTTGCCTCCTCCTTGGGAATTGGGGTGACCCTTGCCGCCTTTACCGCTCTTATCTACCAAGGGCTTTTAAGCACCGCCGCCTTTTTCGTCGGCAAGCTGCTTGCAGGGAGCGTCGGCACCGCCGCCGAGGTGACGGCACTTCTCTCCGCTATGCCCGCTATGAACGAGATGACCTGTGTGGGCGCCTTGATGATTATCGCCATTGGGCTCAACCTCATCGGCTGCACCAAAATCCGTGTTGCCAATATGCTTCCCGCCCTGGCTGTCCCTTTTTTGCTGTGTCTGTTGCTTTGAAAAATCTACAATAAAAAAGAAAAAGCCGATATGGAAAACCATATCGGCTTTTTGAATAAAACGGGCTGTCTTATTGGAGGCAGCCCACATCATTTTGTGCCAACAAAGGCACAAAGAGCAAAAAAGGAGCCGTTGCGGCTCCTTTTTGGTGACTCGCGAACAGCGAGGCAGCTCTTTTATTGATTGGTATCAATAGAGGGCCAAAGGGCGATAGCGTAGTCGATGCCCGAAAAAACGGTGGTCAGCGTCATAAGCGCCATCGCAATATAGGAAATCACGCGGTTTTGCAGGAAGGGGAAGAGGGAGCCTAAAATAGGGTCGATGAAAATCAGAAGAAAGCCTACAATTTGGGACACCGTCTTCAGCTTGCCAAAGAAGGAGGCGGCAACCACCGTGCCGCTTTTGCCTGCTACCACCAGGCGCAGGGAGGTGACCGCCAGCTCACGGAGCATAATAATAGCGGCAACCCAAACCAGAACAGGGGCGATTTTGACGTCGGTGACCAAGAGGGCAATCAAGGCGCCGAACACCATAAATTTATCTGCCAAGGGGTCGATAAATTTGCCGAAATCCGTGACGAGTCCCCGTTTTCTGGCAATGTGTCCGTCTAAAAAATCCGTAAAGGAGGCAATAGCGAACAGCGCCATCGGCACGAGTCTGCCCCAGACGGGAATCTGCTGCATATAGAGAAGGGTCGCCATAAAGGCAGGTACCAGCCCGACACGGATAAGGGAAAGAATATTGGGAAGATTCAAGTGCTTGTTTTTCATATCAATTCTCCTCGGCTGTGTCTACGGCAAAGCCAATTAAATCATAATCTAATGCCTCGGTAATTTCTACCGCCACACAGTCGCCCTCGGCGAGTTTCTTCTTGGAGGAAAAATAGATTTTTCCGTCCACGTCGGGGGCGTCTGCCTGAGAGCGCCCGAAGTATACCTTGGCAACGGCGTCGTAGCCCTCGCAAAGAACGGGAACAATCTCTCCCAGCTTTTCCTCCAAAAGGGAGGCGGAAATGTCCATTTGCAGCTGCATCAGGGCATCAAAGCGCCGCTGCTTGACGTCCTCGTCAATCTGCCCCTCCATCGTTTCGGCCTCCGTGCCCTCCTCGGGAGAGAAGGTAAAGGCGCCAAAGCGGTCAAAGCGGGTGTCCTTAATAAAGGTAGCGAGAGCCTCAAAATCCTCCTCGGTTTCTCCGGGGAAGCCCACCATAGCGGTGGTACGCAGGGTGATGTCGGGAACGGCATCCCGCAGGCGCTTCACCGTTTCGGCAATCAGCGCCCCGTTTCCGTGGCGGTTCATCGCCTTCAAAATGGGGTCGGAGAAGTGCTGAATGGGAATATCCATATATTTGACGAGGCGCGGATTGTCACGCAGCTCCGCTATCAGCTCATCGGTGATTTTGTCGGGATAGCAGTAGAGAAGCCGAATCCAGGGAATGCTGGTTTCGGCGCAAATGGCGCGGACTAAGCGCGCCAAGGCGTACTCCCCGTAAATATCAAGACCGTATCGGGTGGTGTCTTGGGCAATCAGATTCAGCTCCTTGACGCCAAGCGCCTCTAAGTCCTTTGCCTCCTTGACGATGTCCTCCACGGTACGGGAGCGGAAGCCGCCGCGAATGAGGGGAATGGCGCAATAAGTACAGCGGTTGTCACAGCCCTCCGCCACCTTCAAATAGGCGGTGTAGGGGGGCGTGGTCAATACACGCTCGCCGCCCAAAGGGGCGCTTTCCTTGTCGAGGAATACGGAAACGTTCCGTTCTCCCCGCTCCAAGCGAGCAACGGCATCCACGATTTCCGAAAGAGAGCCAACGCCCAAAATGCCGTCCACCTCGGGCAGCTGCTCTAAAATCTCTTGGCGGTAGCGCTCAGCAAGACAGCCCGTGCAAAGGATGGCCTTCAAGTTGCCCTCCTTTTTCAGCTCCGCCATTTCAAAAACGGTGTCAATGGACTCCTGCTTGGCGGTGCCGATAAAGCCGCAGGTGTTGATAATCAGAATGTCTGCCTCCGTTTCGTCGGGGGTAATTTCATAGCCCGCCTCTACCAGGTGATGGAGCATAACCTCCGTGTCCACCAGGTTTTTGGAGCAGCCGAGGGAAATAAAACCGATTTTCATAGTTCGTTCCTTATGTGGGAGAATTGTAATGGATTAACGCAAAAATTTCGCAAGCCTTGGGCGCAGGCGGAAGGCGTACAGCCGAATTAAACGGGAAAGAGCGATATCGTACAGGACGAATACCAGCATCACGGCGCCGTTTGCCGCCCAAAAGAGCCAGGCGCTTGGCAAAAGAAGGTCCGTCATCATAAAGAGGAAGGAGCCAAGGAGAAAATATAACCAGAACGCCGCCTGGCAAACCAAAAGCTTCAAGAGCCATTCCAAAACACGGGGAAGGCCCTCCAAGGCGGTTTTGATAATGGGATAAAAGCCAAAGAACAGGGCGTATAAGAGGGGCGCCACCTTGGGGCTCACCAAAAGCAGGGATAAAAGGGAGGTTACCGCCCATAAAAGCCAGGGATAGGATTTACGGAACTCTAAGTGCGCAAACAGCACGAAGAGGGAGGCAAGCGCCGCCATAGACAAATCCAAAACCTCCAGTAGCGCGCCAAGGGCAAGCAGCACCACCGAGAGGGCGGCAAGCATAGCGCAAACGGTTATCTTTTTGGTTTTCTTCATCGTCTTAGCAGCAGGGAATCAGGTCGCCGCCCATACATTCGCAGCAGCAGTCTGCCCACAAAAGACCCATACACATATCACAGCCGTCTGCCTGGCGACGGGGACGGTAGTTGGTTTGCCCGTAGTAGTCCTGTCCAAAGCCTGCGCTTTGCTGGTTGAACATCTGCTTTGCCTGCTGGTATTCCTGGTTGTCGGGCTCCATATTGCAGGCAATCTCTAATTCACGGGCGGCGTCATTGACAAAGCCCCGTTGCATCAGCACGATGCTTTGCAGGTAATGCCAATCGGCCACTCTTTCCTCCACGGGAATGGCGGCAAGGGCGGCGCCCGCCTCACGGAAGCGACGGTTCTGGACCATTGCGCGAATGTCGGCATAGGTATAGCTTTTTCCTCTGCCGCCCGTAGAGCGCGATTGAGAGGCGGCGGCACGCTCGCGCTGAATCTGCTCGTATGCCTCGTTGATTTCCTTCATCTTTTCGGTGGCAAGGTCGGCAAGCGGATTGTCAGCGGCGTAGTTGTCGGGATGGTACTTTCTCGCCAGCGCACGGTAGGCGTTCTTCACCTCGGTGTCGGTGGCGTTGGGAGAAATACCCAAAACCTTATAGGGATTGTTCATATGCGGTTCCTTTCTCCTGGTGGGGCTCTAAAAAGCGAATACGCGCGGGGAGCCCGAGATAGACGGTATTTTTAATAATATGCTCTGCCGCCGTTTTGTTCTCGAAGGGTAGCTTCTCTATATTGTCTGCCAGCCGTTGCAATTCGTATAGCAGGGCAGAGTGAATGTTTTTGTCGGTGTCCTCGGTATTATATGCGTCCCCGTATAACAAAAGAAAGGGGTTGTAGCTTTTTTGCTTTTTATCCTTTTCTCTGTCCTCGGCGGCGTCCGCAATATAAATATAGCGACCAAGGTGAAAGCCGATGTCGGCGTAAATCTCCTGCCAGGGCTCATCGACGCCCTCCCTGAATATAGCGGCAAGCAGGTTGCCGAAGGACTCCGCAGGCATATCCACCGAGGCGGTCTTTTCCTTTTCAAGGGCGGCAAGCGTATCTAAATGCAGGCGGATTTCCTTGGCAAGAGCGGGGAGCTTCGCGCGGCGGCGCGCCAAACGGAAATAGGGCAGCCAGAAGAGCGCAAAGCATTTTTTGAAGAAGCCGCCGTCACGGAGAGTGTCCCGCAGCTTTTCATAGGATAAGACGGCGTAGACCCTGGCGGCGTAGGAAATATCCCTGTCCTTTACCAGGCACGCGCGCTTGCGGAAGGGGTGGGCGATGCACGCCTTTTTTTGACAGTTCAAGGCGCCGTCCTTGAGTAGCATACGGCAAAGCGCCAGGAAAACCGCATCGTAGGAAAGAAGCATAGAGGAGAAAACCCCCGTTTCCTTTCTCAGCGAACGGCAAACACCGCAGTATACCGCGCGGTACAGCTCGTACTCACGCACGAGAAGCTCGCTTTCCAAGGGCTTTACGTATCCGAACAAGGCGCCGCCTCCTTCCTATAAAAACAATAGAAATATTGTAGCACGAATGTATGAAGAAATCAAGAAAAGCAGGTGATTTCTGTGGGATTTCGAAAAATCCGCTTATTTTTTCCGCTTGAGCTTGCCTCCCAGCTTTTGCAAAAGGTCATATGCCAGGGAGTCGCGCAGGATAAGGATGACAATCCCGTACACCGCAACGCCCACCGCCACCAAAAGCAGGGTGTGCAGAATGGAGGGGGTCAGCATTTTCTCCAGGGGAGAGGCAACCAGAAGCATAATACCCGACGCCAGAAGAGGCTTCCAGAGCGAGCCGAAGATTTGGCGGAAGGAAAGCTCCCGACGGACGAAGAACAACATCACCGCCGTCACAACGCCCTCCGAAATCAAGGAGGCGATAACGGCGCCCGTTGCCTTGTAAAAATAAATCAGGGGGATATTCAGTACCAGATTGGTAACGGCGCCAGACAGAATGGAGAGGGTAAAGAGCTTATCCTTCTTGCAGGGCACCAGATATTGCAGACCGAACACGTTGCTTAGCCCGATGATACACACTAAGGGGGCAAACAGACGCATCAGATGGATGCTTTCGGTGTAGGCGGCCCCCAAAAACCAGGGAATGAGGTTGCCTGCCACCAAAACGAAGCCGGCAGCCAAGGGAATGCCCAAAAGGAAAACGAAGTGGGTGGATTTGTAAACATTTCTTTCCACCGCCTCGGTATTGCCAAGGGCAAACTCACGGGAGTTACGGGGAATCATCACGGTGCCAAGGGCGGTAACCACGGTCATAGCGCACTTGACAATCTTTTCCGCCTCCTCGTAATAGCCGTTCTGGGCGCTGTCCTGGGTGATAACACCGATAAGGGTCTTGTCGAGAATGGTATAAAGGCTGATGGCAATATTGGGGATAAAGAGGCGCAGGGAGGGAAGCAAATGGGTCAAGGGGCGCAGGTGCGTCCTTTCTCCCTCGGGGGCTTCCTTTTCCGCCCTTCGTAGACGGGCGATGGCAAAGGGCCAAAGCGCCAGATTGCTCACAATCAGCACGAGAGAGTTGAGTAGGGTATATAACCATACGTCCTCTGGGGTCTTGACGAAAAGAAATATTCCCGTGACACCCAAGAGCTTGACGGCAATATTGATAAGCGTCGTCTTGCCAAACTCCTCGTTTCCCTGGAAAAAGAAAACGATGTCTAGTGCCGTTGCGATAATATTGATGTTGAGAAAGCCCATCAAGGGGGCAATATCGCCGTAAAAGCCGATATGAATGAGAAGGTTATTGAGAATAAGGCTTGCCGCGGTGGGAATCAGGCGGCAAAGGATAACCTCCCAGAAAACCCGCGCCTGCTCCTTGGGGGAATCCTGCCATTTGGCAATCTCTCTTTGGGCGTAATAGCCGAAGCCCAAAGAGGCAAGCAGGGTGAAGTAGGTGATAAAGGAGAAGGCAAGGCTGTAATCTCCAACCCCCGCAGGGAGCAACGCACGGGACACGTAGGGTGCTGTGACGATAGGCAGGAGAATTAACAGTATCTGGTAGGATAAATTGTAAATATAGTTGAGCTTAGCGCTTTTATTTTTCATTGGTCAATGCCGCTACCGTTTTCAGCGCCTCCGCAATCACCACGTGCATATCGTAGTATTTGTAAGCGCCAAGACGGCCACCGAAAACAACCCGTTTTTCGGCGTCTGCCAGGGTCTTGTACTTTTCGTACAGCAGGGTGTTTTTGGCATCGTTGACAGGGTAGTAGGGCTCCTCCCCCAGTACCCACTCGGAGGAATACTCGCGGCTGATAACCGTTTTCTTCTGGGTGCCGAATTCAAAATGCTTATGCTCAATAATACGGGTGTAGGGAACTGCCGCCTCGGTGTAGTTCACAACGGCGTTGCCCTGGTAGGATTCCATATCCAGAATCTCGGTTTCAAAGCGCACGCTTCTGTATTCCAAGGCGCCAAAGGCAAAGTTGAAATAGCGGTCAATGGGACCCGTATAAATGATGCGCTCTGCCAAGGCGTCAAGCTCCTCCTTGCAATCGAAATAATCGCAGTCGGTGCGCACCTCGGCGCCCTCTAACATCTTTTCGATGATGGGGGTATAGCCGCCAATGGGAATACCCTGGTAGCGGTCGTTAAAGTAGTTGTTGTCAAAGGTGAAGCGGACGGGCAGGCGCTTGATGATAAAGGCGGGAAGCTCCTCGCATTTTTTGCCCCATTGCTTTTCGGTATAGCCCTCAATCAGCTTCTTGTAAATGGTTTCACCAATCAGGGAAATAGCCTGCTCCTTCAGATTGGAGGGCTTTTCACAGAAGCCCTTCTTCTTTTCCTCGTCAATGCGGCGCTTGGCGTCCTCGGGGGTAAATACGTCAGGCCAGAGCTTGGTAAAGGTGTTCATATTGAAGGGCAGGTTGTACAGCTCGTTGCGGTAACGGGCAACGGGGGAGTTGATATAGTTGTTAAACTCCGCAAAGCCGTTGATATAGTCCCAGATTTTCTTGTCCGAGGTGTGGAAAATATGGGCGCCGTACTTATGCACGTTGATGCCCTCAATCTCCTCGGTGTAGACGTTGCCGCCCACGTGGCTTCTCTTTTCCACCACCAGGCAACGGAAGCCTCGCTTGGTCAGCTCGTGGGCGCAAACGGCGCCGTACAGACCCGAGCCGACAATCAAATAATCGTATTTCATCGTTAGTACCCGTAGCCAACGCAGGGCGTTGGCGTCCTTTCGTTATTGAGAGGGTTTAAGAGATGGTTTTCAGATACAGCTTGCGTGCCAGGGGGTAGAGGATAAAGGCGGAATAGCGGAGGAGCTTGCATTTCTTGCCCTCCATAAAGCGTTCGTATACCTCCCCGTCGCTTTCCTTGATGAAGGCGAAAAATTCCTTCACCCGTGCCTTTGCCTCGCGGCTTCTGTCAAAGCTCAGAAGCACCCCAAGCTCCACGTCCGCCATTACGGCAATACGCTTTGCCATAAAGCGGCGCTGTCCGTCTGCAAGACCGTCCTTTTTCTCCTTGAAAAGGGAGAGCAAGCGCAACAGCACCCGATGATGCTGGGGCAGGTTTTTCCGCATGCTGGCAGGGTTGACGCTTTGGGTCGCCTGCGCCACACGGTACATATATACCGTCTTGTCAAAGTAGGCAAGGGTCTTGACCGCGGGAATGGGGAAAAGGGTATATTCCGTGTCGGTATAGAAGCAGTTGTCCAGGGTTTCTGCCGCCTTAAAGAGGGCGGTTTTGTAGGTCAAAGCGTGCATCTGGTAGGGTACGTGGGGGAACATCTCCTCGAAAAAGAGAAGCTCTCTTGCGGGAAGGGCGGTGGTTTCAACCCCGATTACCTTCTTTTCGCTATTATCGTATACCTCGTAGTCGGATACTACAAGGTCGGCGTCCGTATTCTCCAAAAAGGCGATAAAGTCGGCTATATTCTCGGTTTTGACCCAGTCATCCCCGTCCACCATTCTGAAATACTTTCCCGTGGCGTTGGCAATACCGCAGTTGACGGTAGAGCCGGGACCCTCGTTTTCCTTGCGAATCAGCTTGACCGTGTCGGGATAGAGGGCGGCGTACTTCTCCACGATGTCGGGGGTATCGTCGTGGCTTCCGTCGTCGGTGACGATAACCTCGATTTTGTCCCTGGCTTCGCTGTTACAGAAGGAGGTCAGGTTCTCTAAAATCATTTCTCCCAAATTGTAGGAGGCAACGCTGACGCTTAAAATTTTCTCATTCATAATCCACCTGTCCTGTCAGATAAATTTTTTCCAAGAGAGCCGCGGACTCCTTGGCATCATAGTGGGCGCCAAGAAGCGCCTTGGCGTATTCCTCACGGGGCAGGGGCGCAACTCTTGCCTGCAAAACGGCGTCTGCCCAAAGGGCAGGGCTTGCAATATCCACGAAGGAAACAAGGTCGGTGAACGCCGCCTCACGGGGAATAGCGGGGGAGCAAAGGGTGGGAAGCCCCGTTCCCTGGGCTTCAATGGCAACGATGCCCAAGCCCTCAAAGAGAGAGGGGAAGAGGAAAACGTCGCTTGCCATCAGCAAGGCAGGAATATCGTCCCGAAGCCCTAAGAAGGATACGGCGTCTGACAGCCCCGCACGGGCTACCTTTTCCGTCATTTCCTCCTTTAAGGGACCGTCCCCGATAAGGAGCAGACGGAAGCGCTTGCCCTTTTCGGCAAGAAGCTTGGCGGTTTCAATCAAAAAGCCGTGATTCTTTTCGGGAGCAAAGCGCCCGATGTGACAAAGGGTTAGCTCATCCTCCCCGATGCCCAGCTTGCGTCTGTATTCCTCACGCACCGCCGAGGAAAACACGTAGCGCTGGCTGTCAATGCCGTTGTTGATAACGGCGTACCGCTTCTTTTCTATCACCGAGGCAGGGAACTTTCTTTGAGCCGCCTTCACCGAGCAGGCTAAAAAGCCGTCGGCGTATTTTTCGATGCCTCTGTCGGAATGCGCCTTAATCAGCTTGTACTTGAAGGAGGAGGCGCTTCCCGCGGCGTGGGAATGCACGTATACGCGCTTGACGCCGTGCCGCTTGGCAATACGGGCGGCGTGATACAGCGCGTAGAGGCTGCCCGACTGAATGTGAATGACGTCAAAGGCGTCCGTCTTGAGAATGCGCTTGAGTCCACGGGTGGTGTAAATCTTGCGCAGGGGGGTCTGGAAGGGATAATCCAAATAAACCAAGCTATAACCGCGCTCCCGTATCAGGGAGAGAAGTGCCTCGTTGTCGGCATTGTAGGGGGTGGCAAAGGTGTAGGCGATAGCATCGCTTTCAAAATCCCTTGCCATATTCAGCATAAACGCCTCCTGTCCGCCGTAGGAAAGAGGCTCACAGAAGAATTCCAGCACCTTGACCTTGGAGCTGGGACGGAACACGAATTCCTTGGTGGGGGTAAAGGTCTTGGCTGCCTTGGCGCCCTGGCGCAAAATCGCCAGCTTTTCCTTCTTCATCGGGGTACCCGAGAAGCGGATTTTAATACGGTGGTACAGCTTCTTGGCAAAATAATACAGCTTGCCGCGAAGCCCCTCCTTGGCGTAGAAATAGCCCTCGTTGCGGTAGGCGTAGAAATAGCGGTCCAGCCTGTCGCCCGTGTCGGATACGATGTCCGCGCCAATGTTGTTCTTGGATTTATGCACGGCAACGCTGTCGGACACCAGATAGCAGGGGTAGCTTTTGGAGATACGGGCGGTGTATTCCCAGTCATCTCCCCAGATGAAGAATTCACGGTAGGGAAGACCCACCTCCTCTATCACCTTGGCGGTTAAAAACAGGGATACGAAGGAGGCAAGCTTCACCCGTGTATGACGGGAGAAGTCGGAAATCTCGTGGAACAGGGTGGTGCGCTGGACGTTCATCTTGCAGATGCTGCCGTCCGTCCAACGGACAACGCCGGACAAAAAGCCAAACTCGTCCTTTGCCTTGTCCGCAAAGCGCAAGAAGCCGTCAAGAGCGGTGGGGGTCACGATGCAGTCATCGTCCATCAGCCAGACGTAGTAGGCGCCAAGGGACACCGCGCGGCGAATGCCGTAGGCAAAGCCGCCCGCGCCGCCTAAGTTCTTTCCCGTGTTCTCGTAAATGATAGCGGGGTTCTCCAAAAGGTCGGCAATATAGTCCTTGGTGCCGTCGGTGCCTGCGTTGTCCACCACCAAAATCCGCAGATTTTCGTTATCGGATGCCAAAAGGGCAAGAATGCCCTCCCGCAGTAGCACCTTGCGGTTGTAGGTGACCACAACGGCATAAATCAATTTCTCGTTCAAAGCGGACTCTCCTCGTTTTCTTTTTTTCGCTTGGGAAGGGGGAAAAGGGACTTTCCGTCGGCGATAAACGCCAGGGAAAGCACGAAAATATTATAGCGAACGTCGCATAAATACGCTTCAAAAATGCCGTCCGCAAAGCAAATCAAAAGGGCAAAGACAAGCCAGAGGTTGCGGGTCTTTAAGGCGTGCCGCAGGGCAAAAATATCTGCCGCCATCACCATTAAAAAGCCGAACACACCCATATTGAAGAGGTAAAAATACCAGGAGGAGTCCACCCCGATATAAATGTCCCCGTCCATCCAGTCTACCGCCTGCCCGAAAAGGGTCAGCCCGGGAGAGGAGAAGGCGTTGGCGGTCAGCGCCAGGCGGTTGGAGAAAAAGCCGTTCAGCTCCACCGCCAAGGGATTGCCCCCGGCATAGAGAAGCACCAACAGCCCAAAGCCGAAAAAGAGCAAAAGGGGCAAAAAGCAAAGGGTGTTGTATACCCACCTCTTCTCCGTAAAGGCAAAGAAACGGGAAATTTTCTCCTCCTTCTTCGCCAGCAGCTTGTGCGCCAGCGTCGCCGTCACCACCGCAAGGGTCAAGCCGAGCCCTGTTCTGGTGTCAGTCTGGGTATAGATGAAAACGGAAAGCGCCGCCTCGGCCACCAGGAGCCAATAGGGCGTCCTTTTCTGCAAGGCGTAGTTTAGGGAGAGAGCGGAGAAAAGCATCAGCGATTGGGACATCGTGGCGTAGGTGAAGCCTAAGGTGTACCGCTCCGTTTCTCCACGGTAGGAAAATACCTCGTTGGGCAAAGCCCCGATAAGGGCAAGGAAAATCACCAGAACCAATCCCACCCCAAGCAGGGCGCCTGCGGCAAAGGCAACGCGCTTGAAGTCGGAGCGGCGCAGCGCCATCAGCAACAGGGGCAAAAGGATAAAAAGGGTGCGCCAGCCGCCGCCGCCCGTGGCGATATAAATGCCAACGCCTAAGAGAAAGCAGACAAGCAGTAGCAAAACCCCAAAAGAGGGGGCGAGCTTGCCGCAAGCAATATCCACGAAAAGGGAAAGCCCTATTAAGGCAAACAGCACGAGCTTAATGCCCGACAAAAGGTTGGCAAGCAGAAGAATATGCAGCATCTCGGAGGTTAAGAATACCTCCAACATACAGGTGGCGCCCAAGAGCCAGGGCAGGGAGCGCCGCAAAAGGGCAAAGACCTTAAGGTTAAAAACTCTTTCCATACTTTTCCTTCTTGAACTTGGCCTTCAGAAAGCTCGTCCCCTTTTTCCACCAGTTGACGGGCTCAATGTTTTCCAAGCCAACCTCCGTATAAGAAATACCGTTGGTTATGATATATACGTCCAAGAGAAGCTCGCTGACGCGCCCAAAGAAGCGGGCGTGAAAGGGGGTGTACTGTGAGGTGTCAATCCTCTTCTCTAATTCGAAGAGAATGGGGAAGAGCCAGGCGCAATAAGCGTCTGCCGCCGCCTTTTTTGCCACAAACATATTGAACATATGGGCGCTTCTGCGCTTTTTCAGCTGCTCAAAGGCAGGAGAATAGAGAGGGCAAAGCTCGGCAATGATTTTTCCTGCCTCGTCCAAGGGCTCCACGTACATCGTGTGGGCGTAGTGGGAATAGAGGGTTTCAATATAGTAGTTGCGCTTCTTGGGGAGAATAAAATCGTGCTTTTCCAAGAGCGCTTCCGCCTCCTCTGCGGTCAGCACGCGGTTTTTGCGCTTGCCTACGGGGAAGGGTGCCTTGCCGTGCAAATGGCGTCTGTAATGCACAAGACCCAGGTTGTCCGCCTCTACGTTTTTCCAGGCGTAATATAAAGCGGTCAGCTCGCAAAAGAAGGGATTTTTAGCGGCAATGTTGTCGCCCGTGTTGTCCCGAATATACCCCTCGGGCAGATGCTCCTGCCCACCCACCAGAATGGGGGTGTAGGCGCCCTCCTCGGGCATAGGATATTCCTTATGGGTGACCACCAAAATTTTCGTTTGCGCCATACAGCAGCCTCCGTCCTTGACTATATTTATATTAAGGAAAAATAGATAAAACCATACATCATATATCATAACACATTTCTTGGAAAAAATCAAGGAAATTATTGCCGTTTGTGAAAGAAAGGAAAAAATGCCGAAAAAAGAAGAAAAAAGCAGTATTTTTTAGGCAAGTGGCACTGTACGGAGGGCCACCGCAAAAGCCCCGGAAAGGGGGAGAACACAAAAGGGAGCGGCAGCTCCCAAGAAGATGGAGGGCGCAAAGACCGTCCGCAAAAAAGAAAAGCGAGGGCTTCCTTTTGGTAAGAAAAGTCTTCGCTTTTGGTGGTTAATATTTGTTTACAAAACAAGTGTTTATGCTATATTTCAGATATTCCGTCCAGGATATGCAGCTGGCGCAGGGTGCGGTCCTTGATGCCGTTTTGCACCGAGTAGGCGTGGGCGGAAAGGGGCTGCTCCCCTGCCTCCGATAGCCCGTCCTCGCAAAGCGCCTTGGCAAAAAGGGCGCAAATCGCCTCCACGGTTTCTGCCTTGCCCTCTGCCACGGCAGGGGCGTTTCCTAACTCGCAAAGACCCGTTAGGGTGTCTGCCAAATCCGCAAAGCGGGGAAGGGAACGCATACCGCGGAACGCCCATTTATAAAAGGGCTCGTATGCGTTATTCAGAAGATACACCGTGGAAATGGCGTGACGGACGAAGGAAAAAACGGCAAGCTGGGCGGCGCCTCGCTCACCGCGCTTGACAAGTCTTGGATAGTTATACAGTCCGCTTTGGGTCATAGCAAGGGCGTGAGCAGCCAAGAGCTTTCTTCTGACGTCAAGGGGATAGCCTGCCTGCAAGAGGGTACGGGTTTTTGAAAAGGCGCCGTCCCCATCATAAAACACCTCGCCGTTGGTGGCGGCGCGCAGGGCGTAGGAGGGAATATACAGCCACTCCCTTGGCTCTGTGGGTGGGGTGTCGCTTCCTAAAAAGCGGCGGTAAAATTCCTCTCGGACAAAAATGCCGTGCCGCCTGCCGTCGGCAGGAACGGGCTGACGGGAGAAGCCCTTGTATTCCTTAGGGAGCTTGGCGTAGGCACGCTCCAAGGGAAAGCCGAAATCCTCGTAATCGGAGGCGGAAAGCCAGATGCAGAAGCCCGGCTCAAAATCGTGGTCCGTGGAAAGCCCGTCGTCAAAGCCCTCGCACTCGGAGCCCTCCCCTACAAGCCCCACCGCCAGACGGGAAAGCTTGTCCCCGAATTGGGATAGGAGCATATCCCTTCCGTATGCCTCGTAATAGGAACGGGCAAGGTCAAGTCCCTTCATCGTTATGCTTCCTTTCCCATCATCGCGCGAAGCGCCGCCTCCTCCTCAAAAAGCCCGAAATGGCGGAAGGAGGGGATACATTTGCTCAGCGTGAAGCGAAAATAGCCGTCGTGCCTGATGGAGGGGGCGCATAAAAGCCCGTAGGCGGCGCAAAGGGCGGGATAGATTTTTTCATCCTGCCAAAGCTCGTAAAGGTGCGCCAGGTTCAGATAGGTAACGGCGGCCTCCAAAAGCCCCTTTCCCTTGCCCTCCATAATGTCCAAGGCGTTCTGATAGGCTGCCTCTGCCTCGCTCTTGCGTCCAAGGTCGGCAAGGGCAAGCCCGTAGTTGTTGTAAAAGCCGCCAAGGCGCGGGTCATCCGCAGGCAGGCTCTCACGGTAAACGGCAAGGGCGTCCTCGTAGTGGGGAAGCGCCTCTTCTGCCTTGCCAAACGCCTTTAAGGTGGTGGCGGCGTTCAGCAGCACCGTTGCCGCCGATACGGTGGATTTGTTGTCTAATGCCTCAATCAGCGCAAGGGCATCCCCGACGGCGGCAAGCGCCTTGTCCTTGTTTCCCGTTTTGCGGTAAAGTCCCAACGCCTCGCTGACAACGGCAAGCTCCCCTCGCATATCTCCAAGGGAACGTGCCTCGGCGCGCCAGTATTCCAAAACCCGCTCTGCCTCTGCCAAATCGTTTTCCTCAAAGCAGGCGTCAAGCCGCGCTATCATACGGGAGGCGTCTATGCGTCCTCGTGAATTGTCCTCTCCCTTGTAATTGCCGCAAACGGCACAGCCGTCATAGAGGGACAGCTCCTCAAAAAAATCGTCGTTTCTCATGCGATAGGCTCAAAGTCGGCAGCGCCGTGCTTGCAAAGGGGACAGATAAAGTCCTCGGGCCGCTCGTCGCCCTCGTACACATAGCCGCAAATCTTGCAAACGTAGCCGCGCTTGCCCTCGGTCTGGGGCTTGGGCTTCACGTTTTCCTGGTAATAGGTGTAGGTCATGGTTTCCTTGTCGGAAATCACGCGCGCCTCGGTAATGCCGCAAACGAACATACCGTGGGTACCCAAATCCACGTACTGCTCCACCTCCAAGGACATAAAGGCGTTGATATAACGGGAGAGGAATACCAGCCCGTTATCCGAGCGAAGCTGGGGCTCGCCTCCGAACTTGTCAACGCTTCTGCCGCTTTGGAAGCCGAAGGTTTCAAATACCGAGAAGGGCGCCTCTACCGAGAGACAGTTGACGTTCATCTTCTTGGTCTGCAAAATCACGTGATGAGAATAGTTGTCCTTGTTGATAACCACAGCCACACGGTTGGGGGTGTTGGTTACCTGGGTCACGGTGTTGACAATCAAGCCGTTGTCCTTCTTGCCATCGTTGGAGGTAACCACGTAAAGACCGTAGCCAATCTTGAAAAGAGCGGAAAGGTCATTCTTGTTGGCGGTTTCATCCCGCTGCGCAAGATAGGCGCGGCAAAGCTCGCCCGCTACCTCCTCTATCTGTGCCTTGGAGTCCTCGCTGAGGGCGGACTTGACGGTCACGGTGGGAGAAAGCAGGGTGATATTCTTGGAGGCGGCAAGCATTTCCTTCATAACCTTGGCAGCCAAGGGCGCCCAAGAGCCGTTCTCGATTAAGGCAACCGTTCTGTTCTGGAAGCCTCTTTCGGTAAGATGCTCGATGAATTGGCGCATAAAGGGGAAAACATCCGCGTTGTAGGTGGTGGTGGCAAGCACCAGCTTGCTGTAACGGAACGCCTTGGCAACGGCAGAGGAAATGGGCTCTCTTGCCAGGTCGCAAAGCACAACCTCGGGGCAGCCCATTGCCTTGCATTTTTCTCCCAGCAGCTCGGCGGCGCGACGGGTGTTGCCGTAAATAGAGGCGTAGGCAATCAGAATGCCGTCCGTTTCGGGCTGGTAGGAGGACCAGATATTATAATAATGGAGATAATACCCCAGGTTTTCCTTCAGAACGGGGCCGTGCAGAGGGCAGATGATGGAAATATCCAAGGCACTTGCCTTCTTTAAGAGCGCCTGCACCTGGGCGCCGTATTTGCCAACGATGCCGATATAATAGCGGCGCGCCTCGTCAAGCCAATCCTCTTCACGGTCAAGCGCTCCGAATTTGCCAAAGCCGTCTGCCGAGAACAGCACCTTGTCGGTGCTATCGTAGGTCACCATTACCTCGGGCCAGTGAACCATAGGTGCAAAAACGAAGGTGAGGGTGTGCTTGCCCAAGGAAAGGGTAGCGCCGTTTTCTGCCACAATACGGTTCTAGGCAAAGCCCGTGCCAAAGAACTGCTCCATCATCACGAACGCCTTGGCGGTTGCCACCACGGTGGCATCGGGATACACCTTCAAGAAGCTGCCGATGTTGGCGGAGTGGTCGGGCTCCATATGCTGGACAATCAGATAGTCGGGGGCTCTGCCACCCAAGGCGGCTTGCAGGTTGTCAAGCCATTCGTGGGTGAAGCCAATGTCCACCGTATCGAAAACGGCAACCTTTTCGTCAAGCAACAGGTAGGAATTGTAGGACATTCCGTTCTTCACGGGGTACTGTCCCTCAAACAAATCCACCTTGTGGTCGTTAACACCAATGTATACGATATCTTCGGTAATTTTCATCATATCCTCCGAAATTTTTTATTCTACGGCTATTGTAGCATATTCCGATTGATTTTGCAACGGTTTTTTACGGTGTAAGGATATTCTATCCCCATTTTACCCCATCTCAAACAAAAAAGCCGCATAGACAGCGTCTATGCGGCAAAGAGAGGAAGGAGGGGGGCTATCAGTCCTCCAAGACCTCGATTCTCTCTAAATGGGCAATAAAGTCGGCAACGTCCGCCTTGGCGGTTGCCTCGTCGACCTCGTAAGCCTCCAAAAGCGCCGCTATCAGCGCCGCCTCGTCAGCCCCCGCCGTCAAGCGCTCCCACAGGAGCTTGCCCGTGGCGTTGAGCTTCATCATCCCTTGAAAGGATGCCTTGGCGCCTAATGGCACCACCAGGAAAAAGCCTGCCACCTCGCGGAGCATAAAGCCTTCTTTGATTTTCATAGCGTCAACCGTCCCTCCCGTAGGAGAGCCTTTCTTTTTTATGCGTGCGTCAGCGTATCATAGGAGAGGCGCGCCGCCTCCTCGGATATGTTGCAGGAAAGCAAAAACATCGGAACGGCGGAAAGAAGCCCGTCTACCGTAGACAAAAGCCCGTCAATCCCAAGGGCACCCGAGGGCTTCAGAAGCTGCTCGAAAATCCGCCCCAGCGCCTCCTCCTTGGAGAGCCGCCGTATGGCGTTCTTCTCCCCTCGCTCCAAAAAGCAAATAGCGGAAAGGGGCGCCTTATCGTTTTTGTTCCAGCCCTCCTTGCCGCACCAGGGGGTACCGTAGACGGTAAAGCTCTCGCCCTCGCGGCGAAGCAGGGGCTTATCCCCGTTCAAGACCGTTACCCTGTCGGGAAACAGGGACAGCCAAAGGCGGATATGAGTGGTTTTTCCCGTTCCGCTGGGGGCGCAAAAGGCGTAAGCCCTGCCGCCCGTCTTGACGGTGGCGCCGTGAAGCAGTATCACGCCGCGGGGCGCCAACAGGTCGCAGATTTTGCGGTATACAATCAGCGCCTCAGAGTAGGCAAGGGTGGTGGGGGTCAGCGCCCGCGCCGCCTCCGCCTCGCATTCGGCAAGGGTGGCGCAAACGGAAAAATCCGCCGCCTCGCCCGTTACCTCGTAGTCCTTGCAAAGGGAGAGGGTGTAATCGTATAGCGGCTCGATGTCAAAAACAAAATCGGCAATGCGGTATAAGGGCATTTTGCCTTCCTCCCTGGGTGTTGGTGTGGAAAAAGCAAGGGGTTAGCCCCGATGAGCTAACCCCCAGTTTTATGCCGAAGGCATTAGTGAACAATGCATCTTTCGGTGTCTTTGTCGAAAATGTGGATTCTTTCCGCGTCAATTGCAACCTTAATCTGGTCGCCTGCGCGGGACTGAGAACGGGAGGATACACGGGCAATAATGGTCTTGCCGTTGGTGGCGTCCTCCTGGCCCTCGAATGCCAGGTACAGATAAATCTCTGCGCCCATCAGCTCGGTGATGTCAACCGTTGCTTCCATCAGGCTGTCGGGCATATTGGCGATATACATAGGCTCATCGTGGATATGCTCGGGACGGATACCCATAACAATCTCCTGGCCGATGTATTCCTTCAGCGCGGGGTTGGATGCTTTGTCAGCAGGAAGCTTGATGGAGGTGGTGCCGAATTCGATGAACAGGTCCTCACCCTTCTTTACCAGGGTGCCCGTTACGAAGTTCATCTGGGGGGTACCGATAAAGCCGGCAACGAAGAGGTTGCAGGGGAAATCGTACAGATTCTGAGGGGTATCAACCTGCTGAATCAAGCCGTCCTTCATAACAACGATACGGGTTGCCATGGTCATAGCCTCGGTCTGGTCGTGGGTAACGTAGATAAAGGTGGTTCCCACTCTCTTATGAAGCTTGGTCAGCTCGGTTCTCATGGATGCACGGAGCTTAGCGTCCAGGTTGGAGAGAGGCTCGTCAAGCAAGAAGACCTTAGGGTCACGCACGATGGCACGTCCCAAAGCAACACGCTGCTTCTGACCGCCGGACAAAGCCTTAGGCTTACGGTCAAGCAGGTGGTTGATGTCCAGAATCTTAGCGGCTTCCTCAACGCGGCGCTTGATTTCCTCCTTGGAAACCTTGCGGAGCTTCAAGCCGAATGCCATGTTCTCGAACACGGTCATATGGGGATACAGAGCGTAGTTCTGGAACACCATCGCAATGTCACGGTCCTTGGGGGCTACGTCGTTTACCAGTCTGTCACCGATGAACAGCTCGCCCTCGGTGATTTCCTCCAGACCTGCAATCATACGCAGGGTGGTGGACTTACCGCATCCGGAGGGACCTACGAAAACCAAAAATTCCTTGTCCTTAATCTCAAGGTTGAAGTCAGATACGGCAGTAACGCCGCCGGGGTACTTCTTAAAGATGTGCTTCAAAGAAAGACTTGCCATAATGGAATAACCTCCTGAATTTTTCGCAATAAATTTTGTCGCTAACCGACTTTTTTAACAGTAATATTATAGCAGAGAAAAGTCCATTTGAAAAGAGTTCTTTTTCCCAAAAAACAGATATGATATTTGTGAAACTTGCACAAAACGGCAGACTCTTCTCTCCAAAACCGACCAATCGCTCGAAAAACGGTTCTAATAAATTAGAATTATTTTTCCATACCCTTGCGCGTCAGGGAGATTCTCTTGCGCGCTAAGTCCACGCTCTTGATTTTTACCTCAATTACGTCGCCAACCGACAAAACGTCAGCAGGGCGCTTGACGAATTTGTCCGACATCTCGGATACGTGCAAAAGACCGTCCTCGTGCACACCGATGTCCACGAAGGCGCCGAAATCAACCACGTTGCGTACCGTGCCCTTCAGAATCATATCGGGAACTAAGTCCTTCATTTCCAATACGTCCGTCCGCAGAATGGGGGCAGGGGCATCGTCGCGGCTGTCGCGACCGGGCTTCTCCAACTCGCCGATGATGTCAAGCAGAGTAGGTTCGCCGCAGCCAAGGGCGGCAGCCACCTTGGCAACGCCCTCCTTCTCGGTCTTGAAGCGGAGAAGGGAAAGGTTGTTTTCTCTGACGTCCTTTTCCGTATAGCCGAAGCGGGAAAGCAATGCCGAGGCAACGGGATAGGATTCGGGGTGAACGCCCGTGTTGTCTAAAATTTCATCCGAGCCCGATACACGCAAAAAGCCCGCGCATTGCTCGTATGCCTTGGCGCCAAGCTTTGGCACCTTGAGAATCTGGGCGCGCTTGGTGAACTCGCCGTTCTCCTCGCGGTATGCCACGATGTTCTTGGCAATGGTCTTGTTGATGCCCGCAATGTAGGAAAGCAGGGAATAGGAGGCGGTGTTCACGTCAACGCCCACGCTGTTTACGCAGTCCTCCACAACGCCGCCCAGGGTTTCGGACAGGCGCTTGGGGTTCATATCGTGCTGATACTGTCCCACGCCGATTGCCTTGGGGTCTACCTTGACAAGCTCTGCCAAGGGGTCCTGCAGGCGACGGGCGATAGAAACGGCACTGCGCTCGTTCACGTCAAGCTCAGGGAACTCCTCTGCCGCCAAGGGGGTGGCGGAATACACCGAGGCGCCCGACTCGGACACGATGGTGTAGGAGATTTTCAGACCTCTCTCGTGGATAAAGTCGGCAACGAATTTTTCGCTCTCACGGGAGGCGGTGCCGTTGCCGATGGCAATGATTTCAACCTTGTATTTCTTGACCAAATCCTCTAAAACACGGGCAGCGCGTACCGTGTCCTCACGGGGCTTGGTGGGGTAGATAACGGTAGAGGTCATGTACTTGCCCGTCTTGTCCACCACCGCCAGCTTACAGCCGTGGGCGTAGCCGGGGTCAAAGCCCAGAACCGTCTTGCCCTTCACGGGGGCAATCAGAAGCAGGTTCTTCAGGTTCTCGGAAAAGACCTGCAAAGCACCCTCAGCCGCATCGTCGAAAAGGGTGTTGCGGATTTCTCTCTCAATGGCAGGGAAAATCAAGCGCTCAAAGCTGTCTGCCACAGCGGCAGAAAGATGAGGGGCGGCAGGGGAGGTGGGGTTGGTGAGTACGGCGCTTGTCAGCTTGGCAATCGCCTCCTCGGCGTTGATGTCCACCGACACCTTCAAAAATCCCTCCTTCTCGCCGCGGTTAATGGCTAACACACGGTGCGGACGGATTTTGGCAATAGGCTCGGAAAAATCGTAATAGTCGGCGTAAACCGAGTCCTCCTCCTTGGCGGCCTTGGAGGAAAGGGAGCCGCTTTCGGTCACGTAGGCGCGGAGCATTTTGCGGTAGTCCGCTGTGTCCGATACGTCCTCGGCGATAATGTCCAAGGCACCTGCCAAGGCGGCCTTGGCGTCCTCAACGCCCTTCTCGGCGTCAACGAAGTCGGCAGCCAGCGCCTCAATCTCGGCACCGTACTCTGCCCTTTGCTCCATCAGAAGAGCGGAAAGAGGCTCAAGCCCCTTCTCTCTTGCCACGGAGGCGCGGGTCTTTCTCTTGGGACGGTAGGGAAGATATAAATCTTCCAGCTCCACCAGGGTCGACGCCTTGGCAATGGCGGCAGCCAGCTCCTCGGTCATCTTCTCCTGGGCGGTGATAGAGGCGGAAATCTCCTCGCGGCGCTCGTCTAAATGCCGCAGATAGTTGAGTCTGTCCTCCAGCTTGCGGAGCATCTCATCGCTCATGCTTCCCGTAACCTCCTTGCGGTAACGGGCGATAAAGGGAACGGTGTTGCCCTCGTCTAACATCTCCACCGTTTTTTGGATTTGCTCCTTGTCCCAGTTAAATTCTTCCGCTAATGCTTCAATGATATTCATAGTGTATGCCTTTCTTTACTGTGTTTCTTCTGTTTTGCCTTGCTTTGCCGCCTGACGCAGGGTGTTGATTTCCTCCTCGGTCAGCCGCCGCCATTCGCCCCTTGCAAGGGTAGGGTCCAGTGTAAGCCCTCCGAAGGAGAGCCGCTCTAAGTATATCACCTCGCTGCCCTCGTGCTGCATCATCCTTTTAATCTGATGATACCTGCCCTCGGTCAGCACAATCTCCCCCGACAGCCTGTCCGCCGAAAGGGTAAGACGCGCGCTTTTGGTAACCCCCTCCTTCAAGGGAATGCCCGAGAGAAACCGCGCCTCCGCCCCTGCCTTTAAGGGAAGGGAGAGGGAAAAGGCGTACGCCTTCTCCACGTGCCGCTTGGGGGAAAGCAGTAGATGCGCCAGAGCCCCGTCATCCGTCAGGAGCATAAAGCCTAAGGTGTCCTTGTCTAAGCGCCCCGCGGGGAAAAGCCCCCGTCTTTGGAGCTGCTCGGGTAAAAGGGAGGTTACAACGGGAAAATTTCCGTCCTCCGTGGCGCTGATGTAGCCCGCTGGCTTGTTCAGCATCACGTAAACAAAGGGCTCGTAGCAGACAGGCTCTCCGTTTACGCAAACGGTATCCGTTTCGGGAGAAACGGCAGCATCCGCCCGCTTGACGGCGACGCCGTTGACGGTCAAGGCACCCCGCGAAGCAAGCCTTGCGGCGTCCTTGCGGGAGCAAACGCCGCAACCGGTGAGAAATTTATCTAACCGCATCGGGTGGCTCCTTTCTCCTTTTGAAATGCTGAAACAGGGATAGCACCCTCTTATTATTATACCAAAAAAGCGAAAAAAAGTAAAGAGCAAAACAAATAATTTCTATTTTTTCATATTTTTTCCCAAAGCCCTTGCAAAATGAAAAGCTTTGTGCTATGATAGGGACAAATCAGAGTAAGCCTTGTCGCGTTAAGTGCCGAAGGAACGGGGAGTTGTCCGTCGGACGAAGGGAAACCGCGGTGATGGGGCTGCATCCCGCTGTGCCATCAAATGAGTTGCCTCTTTTGCGTGGGACAAACAGGAATGTTTATCTGACGAAAAGGAGGATTTTTTTATGAGTGAAATGCAAAAAAGAAGCGAAAGAATCAAGCGCCTGGTTATCGACGCTATGCTGGTGGGCATCTTCGTGGTGCTGTCCCTGTATGCCTCGGTGGACGTCTGGGTGATGAAGTTTACCTTTAACGGTATCGCCATCATTCTGGCGGCGCTGCTGTTCGGCTTGAAGGACGCCTGCGCCGTTGCCATTCTCGGCGCCTTCTTGGAGCAGCTTCTGACCTACGGTCTGTCGGTGACAACGCCCCTGTGGATTTTGCCTGCCCTTTGCCGCGCCCTTCTGGTGGGAGGCTACGCCCAGCTTGTCCGCTTCCGCTATCGCCCCCTCGTCATGATGGCGGTGGTTGTTGCCTCCTCGGTGCTTGTCACCGTGGTGAATACGGGCGTTATGTGGGCAGATAGCGTCATTATGGGCTACTATTCCTTTGCCTACGTGTTCGGCAAAATCTTGCCCCGCTTCGGCGCGGGTATCATTACCGCCCTGTTGTACGGCGGCTTGACCATGGCGCTTTTGCCCCGTGTGTCCGCCCTTGGCAGTCGCGCTGTTCTCTTGCTCCCCGAGAAAAAGAGCGCAGACACCGAGAACGAATAAAACAAAAAATCCTTGCGCCTCAGCGCAAGGATTTTTTTATGCTTTTTCAAAATTTAATGCTTTTTCAAAAAAGAGGTGTCGGTAATCAGCGTTTTCTCCACGTCCTTCCAGAAGGAGAGGTGAGTGACTGCCTCGAAGGAATGGTCCAGGTTTTCCTTTTGGTGACAGTCGGAGGTAAGCAAAAAGCGGTTGCCTGCCTTGGCAATCTGCGCGATTTGGGTAGCGGAGGGGTAGGGTAGCGTGCGGTAGCCGCGGGCAATAGCCCCCGTGTTGATTTCAAAAATACAGTCGGTTTTCAAAAGTCGCTCCAAGCAAGCAGACGCCGCCGCTTGGTAACGGGGGTGGTTTTCATCGAAAAACTCGCCGTTCTCGTTGAACTTGGAAATTAAGTCAAAATGCCCGATAATGTCGGCGCCCAAGCGCTCCACCGTTTGGGAAAGCAGGGCGAAATAGTCCTCCGCCATGGTGTAAGCGTCCCCCTCGTAGGCGGCAAGGAGCTTTTTGAAATGCCCAAGGCTGCCGTCAATGGAGTAGCGCTCCCCGTTCTTTTCCAGATAGTGCAGGGAGCCAATGACGTAATCAAAGCCCTCGGTGTCTGTTTGTCCCAGTAAATCCGCTTCAATGCCGCAGTATATTTCAATCTGCCCCCCGTAGACCTGCTTCAAGCGGGCAATTTCCTTTTTGTATGCCTCTGTCCCCTCGCGGCTCATACAGTAGCGGGAATCAAAGGGGGTATTGCCGTGCCCCGAAAAGCCGATGGCAATAAAGCCCCGCGCTATTGCCTCCTTTACCAGCTCCTCAGGGGTGTTTTCCCCGTCGCAGTAGGTGGTGTGGGTGTGAAAATTCATTAAAGGATACATAAAAAGCCTTCTCTCTATCGTTGCTTGTTTTTCTCATTGTAGCATAAGAAAAAGAATTTTGCAAGAGCAAGACGCCCACTCTTGCAAAAAGAAAAAGACTGTGGTATGATAGTGGTATCAAAAGAAGAAAACCGGAAAAGAGAGTAAAATGAAGCGCTTTGAGGGAATTTTGATTTGCACCGACCTTGACGGTACCCTGCTACGGGAGGATGGGACGGTATCCAAGGAAAATATGGACGCCATCGCCTATTTTCAGAAGAGAGGCGGTCTTTTTACCTTTATTACGGGCAGAATGCCCTATTTTGCCGCCGATATTTACGAAATGATACAGCCCAACGCCCCCTTCGGATGCATCAACGGCGGCGGTATATATGACCACCGCAAGAGGGAGTATCTTTGGCGGCGGCCCATTTCCCGTGATTGCCTGGATTTGGTGGACCTGGCGTATGAGAAGGTTCCCGGCATCGGCATCCAGGTCAACGGCTTCGAGCATCTGTATTTTGCCACGGAAAACAGCGCTATGGTGTCCTTCCGTGAAAAAACGGGCGTGCCCAACTTGGTCTGCCCCTATCGGGAGGTGCAGGAGGATTTTGGAAAAATCCTCTTCGGAGATGAGAGAGAGGAGGCAATCCAAGCCCTCGCCCATCTGCTTCCCACCCACCCCAAGGCAGGGCAGTTCGATTTTATCCGTTCGGAGCAAACCCTTTATGAAATTCTCCCCAAGGGCACCAATAAGGGCAGCCTTCTGCCCCGTCTTGCCGCCTTGCTTGGCATCGATATGAAGCGCACCGTTGCCTTTGGCGATTACAACAATGACGTGCAGATGCTAAAGGTAGCAGGCCTTGGCGTTGCCGTTGCCAACGCCGTTCCCGAAGCCAAGGCGGCGGCAGACCTTGTCACCGTCAGCAACGAGGAAAACGCCATAGCCGCGGTGATTGACGGGCTGGATAAAGGCACTGTCAGGCTTTGAATATGGATAAAAAAACCGCTCCTCGGAGCGGTTTTTTTATTGTCCTGCGGCGCGCCGGGTTAGTCGGGTTAAAAGAGTGGAAAGGGGCAAAATCAATAGCCCCGCGCAAAAATTACTGACGGCGTGGGTCACGTCAAAGGGAAAGCCGGCGGCAATCCAAAGAAGGGTTTCCTCAAAATTCAGCCCAAACAGCAGTGCCTGCCCCGGGGCGTAAAGCGCGCCGAAGGCAAGCCCGTACAGGGCGCATACCAAAGGATACAGAACGGCGGCAAGCCGTCGGGGCAGATGCTTGGGCAACAGCATCGTGACGCCCCAAAGGATTGTCCAGATGTATAAATACGGCACCCACCAGGTGGCAAAGCCTGCATACAGTCCGTTCATAAATACATAGATATAAAGGGGAAACAGCGCCTTTTTGCGGAAAACGATGGTGTAAACCATAGTTAACATTCCAAGAAGATGGATGTTTGGCAACGCCTCCATAATCACCTTGGAGCAAAACATTAAGGAGCCGAGCATCGCAAAAATGGCGATTTCCCGGATGCGGGAATGGGGGCGACGGGCGCCGCCCTCCTTATTTGGAGCGGACAAGGGAGTATACGCCTCCGTCCGTGACGGGGGTAGTGTCAACGCCCGTCAAGGCGTAGTCCTCGCCGATATAAAGCGCCCAATAGGTCTTGTCCACGTCATAGTCTGCCAGAATGCCGTTGACCCTCTTCACGTAAAGACCGAAGTCCCCCATATCGCCCTCCAGGAGTCCGTGTGCCATTAAAGCGTCGCCCAGCATATCGCTGTCGGTTTTCAGGGTGAAGACGATGGATTTTTCCCCTGCCGTTACCGTGACTGTAACGGTCTTGGCGCCTTCACCGAAAGAGGTGTCCTCGGTGTACTTGGCGTCCTTCCAGAGCGCCTCGGTGTCGGTCATCGAAAAGCAACCGACAAGAGAGAAAAGAAGCAGAAGAGAAAGCGAAAGAAGCGCCACTCTTTGCCAAAGCCTTGGGGTGTTTGTTTGTGTCATAGTAGATTCTCCTTTTGAATAAAATGGACAAAAGGATAGATAAAGGCGCCCTCCCAAGAGGACGCCCCAAAACGCAAAGGAGGCGATAAGCCCTTCCTTTGTCCTTCTGCCGCGTCTCTCCGTTTGCCCGAGAGCTCTTTATCGGTCACGGCTCGATAAGCATTCCGACTTTGCTTGCCCAAAGCATCACGGTAATGGCTGTTGCTGCGGATTTGCACCGCATTTCCTTATCCCCGCAGAAGATACTCTCCTGCGATTCCAAAAGCGAGAGCTCGCTTCCGGTGAGTCGCGTATTCTTTTGTACCCTTACTGTACCACAAAATTTGCTCCAAGTCAAGACGTAAAAAGAAAAAACCTTTCTATTGACAGAAGGAGAGCGCTATGGTATAATTTTGCATAGAAATCCTGTGTGAAAGCTCTTGGAGAACTCTATGAAGCGCGATACCGAAAAAATGTACGCCACGATGAGCCCCTGGCGACTCTTTTTTATCGTGGCTTTGCCCGGCATGGTCAGTATGTTTGCCATGTCTATATACAGCATCATTGAAGGAATTTTCATCGGACAGCGGCTGGGCGAGAGCGCCTTTGCCGCCATCAATATTGCCATGCCTCTGGTGATGATTAATTTTTCCTTAGCGGACCTTATTGGCGTTGGTGCCTCGGCGCCCATTTCTATCGCCTTGGGACGGCAGGACCGCAAGGCGGCGAACAATATCTTCTCCTGCTCGGTGATTATGATATTTATCGCCTCGGTAGTGATGGGGTGCGTGATGTTCTTTGCGGCAACGCCCCTTTGTCGGATGATGGGAGCGGACGCCTCGCTTTTGGATACCTCGGTGCGCTACCTGCGTACCTTTGCCCTTTGCAGTCCCCTGTCTACCATATTCTTTGCGATGGATAACTATCTGCGTATCAGCGGCTACGTCAAAACCAGTATGGTGATAAACATCTGCTCCAACCTTGCCACCGTAGGGCTTCTGAGTCTATTTCTGCTGGTTTTTGAAATGGACGTGGTGGGCTCCGCCCTTGCCACCTCGGTTGCAATGGCGCTTTCCTCCTTCGTGGCAATGATACCCTTTCTGCGCGGCAAAACGCTCTTGCGCTTTACCAAGCCCGTGTTTCGCCTGGCGATGGTCAAGGAGATTGCCGCCTGCGGCTCTCCCATCTTTCTCAACAATATCGCGGGGCGTGTCACCTCCATTTTGATGAACGTGTCCTTAATGGCGCTGGGCGCGGAGGCTTTCGGGCATAACGGTGGCACCACCGCCGTAGCGGTATACGCCGTTCTGATGTATTCCAGCGACCTCTGCTGGCCCCTGCTTTACGGCATCAGCGACTCTCTTTCTCCTGCCATCGGCTACAACTGGGGCGCTGAAAGCTACGGTAGAGTCAAGCGGCTTGCCCGTTGCGCCTATATCGGGACGGCGACGGTGGGGCTGGTGTCCACCTCCATTCTCTTTTTCTTTTCGGGAACGGTGGCGTCCCTCTTCGTCAACGGCACCGACACGCTTCTCTTGGCGGAGTCTACCCGTGCCATCAAGCTTTTCTGCTTCGCCTACCTCTTCCGTTGGTTTGTCGTCACTACCCAGGGCTTCTTCAGCGCCATCGAAAAGCCCCCTTTAGCAACCGCTATGTCGGTTTCCACCGCTCTTATTTTCCCCGTTCTGCTGCTTGGTGCCCTTTGGAGCCTGGGGCTTAACGGTATCTGGGCGAACTTTGTTGGCGTCAATCTCCTTTCGGCGCTTCTGGGCATTGCGCTCCTCTTCGTGGTTGCCAAGGAAATCAGACGCCGCCGCGCCGCCAAAGCACGTGCGGAGGAAAATTAAAGAAAGCTATCCCTGTTCCTTGCAGACTCTTGAGCAATTTCTATGAGAAAGGAAAACAGAGTATGAAAATCAAAGTGCGTGCGCTCCCCTACAGCGAGGTTTTGCGTCTGCCGCGGCTGCAGCGCAAAAAGCCCTTGAAGCCCAGCCGCCTTCTTGCCGCCGTTGTGCGCCTGGTGTCCGGCGGCACGCTGCGGAAAACGCGGTTTTCGTACACCACGGAGCGAATGGAGCTGGTGGGGAAAAAGCCCTGCCTGATTTTGATGAACCATTCCAGCTTTACGGATATGAAGCTCGCTTTCGGTATCTTTTATCCCAGAAGAATGGGTATTGTCACCTCCGTTGACGCGATGTCGGGCTTTTTGGGCAAGCTGATGCGGTGGCTGGGCTGTACGCCGACGCACAAGTACGTGGCGGACATTTCCTTGCTCCACGATATCAAATATATGCTGAAGGAAAACAAAACCAGCGTTCTGATGTACCCCGAGGCAGGCTATTCCTTTGACGGACGAACCACCACCCTGCCCAGAGGCCTTGGCGGCTTGATGAAGCGGCTGGGCGTTCCCGTGGTAACGGTCATCACCAAAGGTGCCTTTCACCGTGACCCCCTCTACAATATGCTGCAAATACGGGATGTGAAGCTCAGCGCCCACGTGAAATGCATCGCCACGGAGGAGGAGCTGCGGGAAAAATCCGTTGCGGAGCTTGACGCGCTCCTGGACGAGGCGTTTTCCTTTGATAATTTTGCCTGGCAACGGGACGAGAAAATTTCGGTTGACGAGCCCTTCCGTGCGGACGGCTTGCATAGAATTTTGTACAAGTGCCCCCATTGCGGCGAGGAAAACCAAATGGAGGGCAAGGGCACACAGCTGACCTGTCACGCCTGCGGCAAGCGCTGGGAAATGGATGAATTCGGGCAGCTCGCCGCCCAAAACGGCGAAACGGAGTATCCGCATATACCCGATTGGTATTCCTGGCAGAGAGCCTGCGTGCGTGAGGAGCTGGAAAAGGGCACCTACCTTCTGGATACGGAGGTGGATATCGCGGTGCAGGTGAACCTGGACGGCGTTTGCAGCATCGGCACGGGACGCCTGGTGCATAATCTGGACGGCTTCCACCTGACGGGTGCGGACGGAGAATTGGACTACAAGCAGTCCGCCGTGTTCTCCCATACCCTGTACGCCGATTATTATTGGTATGAAATCGGCGACGTTATCGGAATCGGCAATAACGAATTCTCGTATTTCTGCTTCCCCAAAAGCGCCGTTTCTGTCACCAAGGCGCGCCTCGCCACCGAGGAGCTGTATAAAATGAAAAAGGCTGCCCTTCGCGCCCATAGCATGGCGTAACGGGAACGGCTGAATTCAAAAAAGGAGAATACGTATGAGTAGAGCAAAGCATGTAACAACGCTGATAATGAAGCTGGTATTCCTGGTGCTTGTGTGTGTCGCGACGATGGTGATGTCGGCAATGCAGACGCATTCCACCGACGAGATACCGATTGCAAAGGATTTTGATGAGAACAACATCGACGTTCTAACAGAAAACGGTGCCGAAGTCACCTGGGAGGTTGTAGACGGCGAGCTGGTGTTTGATATCAAGCAGTCGGGTGATAATTACGATGATATTACGGTATTTTTAACCTTTGAGAACGTAGGATATGATTCCACCTTTATTCGCTCTATGCTCGGTGATGATGCCGGAGAACACGAGGAATTTATCTCCGAGATGGAGAACGGCCCTTGGCTTGCCCATTGCAATTTCTCTCTGAAGGGTGAGAGCTTTTTCACCACGAGCGGAGGAAAATACACCTTTGTTGACGACGGGATGACTGAATACGTACATGGTATTTTGTCCTCCGGCGCAAATACCTCCGAACAGACGGAGGAGTTTACCGTTGATAAGGAAGACGGGTCTGTTATGGTGTTGCTGATCTTCGGCTCTGAGGAGTCAGGCGCGCTTGAGAACGGCAAGTATACGCTCAAGGCGGATCTGAAGCTCGGACACCCCGAGGGAAAGCAGCTTAATCTCAACCTTTTGAAGCAAGCGGGAATCGTGCTTAAGCTTGGCGGACAGGCGGTGGCAGATGCCGGATGGGGCATCTTCAACGTTACCAGCTGGCTGACGTTCTACGGTGCTATGATCATCCTCGGATGGTTTATTTATCTATGGCGCGATCTCAGAACTATGGTAAAGATATTCTTTGCGCTACTGGAGGGCGACGGCACCAGAGTTATTATCAGAACATATATAAACGGTGTTATTGCCGAAGAGCGTGAGGAGTACGCGAACGGGAGCAATATATTTATCGCGCTGATGCTGACGGTACTGTGCTACGTTGTATTCCTTGTGACCATACCTATTCGTATCCTGATCCACATAATCCGCGATATCATCTATCTTTTCAAGGAGGATGACGACATTGAGGCGTTCTCGTTCGTTGGCAATATCCTTGGAAGCGTGGGCATCTACGTTCTGATTGCAGGTGTTGTGGGGCTTATGAGCGCAAGCCTTGTGATGGGCGGAATTTGTACCGCTATCGGCATCGCTGCGTGTATCGCCGCTCGCTTCATATGCAAGAGACGCGAGGAGGATTACGGCTAAGGCGTAAGGGCTCACTGCTCAACCTACAAGCAATTAAAAAAACAAAAGCAGTCCGAATGGACTGCTTTTTATTCGTAAGGCATAAAAGTGTTTTGCTGTCTGTTCGCAAGGGTAGCTGTAACGGATTGTTATTTGCTTTTTGCGGTGTTGATGGAAGCAACGAGCATTGCTCTTAAAGATTTGCACCTGGCTTCACGAATGTTTGCGCCAATAGATGTGCCGCTCCCGCAAAAAGGTGTTGACAAAACGCGCAAGACGTGCTATAATGCTTGTAAGCGGCAGGGGCGACGAGAGCAAACAAGGCGCGCGACCTGCATAATACGATGAAAAAAACGAATATTTAATAAAGGAACCAGCTGACTGCAGAGGACGTTGGTTTCTTTTTGCTTTCTGGGGCTTTTCCCGTTTTTTATGAATGCGAAGATAACGATACGACAAAATTACGAAGGAGAAAACGCATGGAAATACAACTGAAGGAGCTTATCGACCAAATTAAAAAGGATGGAGTGGATGCTGCGGAGGCAGAGGCAGAGGCAATCCTTTCCGCCGCAAATGATGAGGCAGAAAAAATTATTTCACGCGCCAAGGCAGAAGCGGAAAAAATGGTGCAAGACGCAAAAAGGGAGAATGAGCGCCTGGTAAAAGCAAGCGAGGACGCTATTCGTCAAGCGGGGCGCAATCTGCTGATTTCGTTTAGAGAAAGCGTAGCGAGAGAGCTTAAGGCTATCGTTAGCGAAAACGTCAATACCGTTTATACGTCAGATGCGCTCATAGGATTGCTTGTCAGTGCCGTTGAGAGCTGGGTAAATCATCCCGGCGCGGAGGATCTTGCGGTGATTTTGAACACGCAGGAGCTTAGCAAATTGGAGGAAGCCCTGCTGGCGGCTCTCAAGGAAAGAATGCTGACGGGAGTCACGCTTAAGGCAAACGACAATTTTGACGGCGGCTTCCGCATTGCCGTCAACAACGGAAGCGCGTATTACGATTATTCGGCAGAAGCGGTTGTGGATATGCTTTCAAATTATCTCAGCCCGAGGGTTATCGAGCTTTTGAAAGAGGCAAGGTAATCGCTATGGCTGAATATTATCTGATATCGCAGCTGCCATCCTTGGATGGGCTGAGCGAGTCCGCGCCGCTTCCGATTACAGAAGAGCGATTTGCGGAGCTTTGCGGTCGCTTTTTGAGTAAAAGGGCGCGGGCAATTATGGAAAAACTCACCCTGTCGCCCTCAAGGACCGTTGAAAAGACGGGCTCTGCCCTGGTTGACGCTTGGAATGAGGGAGAGCAAAATCTTCGCTTCGCTCTCGGAAAGGCTCGGGCGGAGAAAATGAAAAAAGCGTTTGACACGGAGAGCAGAATTTTTCCTGTGGAACACGTGAAGGCGGCAAGCGCGGCAATGGAAACGGAAAATCCGATGGAAGCGGAAAAGCTCTTAAATCTTTACCGCCTGCAAAGATTGGAGGCACTCAGACCGACGGATAGCTTTTCGGAGGAATACGTTTTTTATTACGGGCTCAAATTAAAGCTGCTTCTCCGCATAAGGCAGTTTGATACAGCCATAGGAGAAAAGGCATACAAGAGCATTTATAACGCCATATTAAATGGCGATAGGTTGGAGGCAATACAATGACCCAAAGCAAAGGAAAGGTAGTAAGCATAAACGGAAATCTGGTGTCGGTGGAATTCGACGGCAATGTTTCCATGAATGAAATATGCTATGTTTTTGTAGGTGATACCGCCCTGAAAAGCGAGGTTATTCGTATAAAGGGCAATGTAGCGCAGGTGCAGGTTTATGAAATGACCGACGGTATTCAATGCGGGGACGCTGTGGAATTTACAGGAGATATGCTCTCGGCAGAGCTCGGCCCCGGGCTGCTCGGTCAGATATATGACGGACTGCAGAATCCGCTTCCCGTCTTAGCGGAACAGGCAGGCTGGTTTTTGGAGAGAGGTATTTACGCGGACGGACTGAATACCGAAAGGAAATGGGCGTTTACGCCGACTGCCCAGGTTGGCGATATTGTTCGAGCGGGTGAATACGTCGGCACGGTTCCGGAGGGCGCCTTTACCCATAAAATTTTTATCCCCTTTTATCTGCTCGGAAATTATACGGTAAAATCTATTGCTGATAAGGGGGAATACACCGTAAAAGAGCCCATTGCGGTTATAGTTGATGAACGGGGACGTGAAATTCCTGTGGCTATGTCGTTCAAGTGGCCTGTTAAGCGTGCGGTAAAATGTTATAGCGAGAGGCTGGCGCCTGTTGAAACGATGGAAACCAAGGTGCGACTTATTGATACCTTCTTTCCGGTGGCAAAGGGAGGAACCTATTGCACTCCCGGACCCTTTGGCGCGGGCAAAACCGTGCTGCAGCATACCACGTCAAAATATGCGGATGTAGATATTGTTATTATTGCCGCTTGCGGTGAGCGCGCGGGTGAGGTTGTTGAGACGCTGACGGAATTTCCCGAGCTGACGGACCCTAAAACAGGACGCTCCCTTATGGAACGCACCATTATTATATGCAACACCTCCTCTATGCCCGTTGCCTCCCGTGAGGCTTCGGTTTATACCGCGGTAACGCTTGCCGAATACTATCGGCAAATGGGGCTTCACGTTCTTATGCTGGCAGATTCAACCTCGCGTTGGGCGCAGGCAATGCGTGAGATGTCGGGAAGATTGGAGGAAATCCCCGGTGAGGAGGCTTTCCCTGCATACCTTGAGTCGTACATTGCGGCGTTTTACGAAAGAGCGGGTTACGTGCGCTTGCCCGACGGAGGCTACGGCTCCGTTACGATAGGCGGCACCGTTTCACCCGCGGGCGGTAACTTCGAGGAGCCCGTAACGCAGGCAACCTTGAAGGTTGTCGGCGCCTTCCACGGTCTTTCGCGTGAGCGCTCGGACGCAAGAAAATATCCTGCTATTGACCCGCTTATTTCCTGGTCGAAGTATAATAGCGTCATTGACAGCGACAAGCTGGAATTTTGCAAAGCCATTCTGCGTCAAGGAGATGAGATTGGCTCTATGATGAAGGTTATCGGAGAAGAGGGCACCACCCTTTTGGATTACGTTACGTACTTGAAATCCGAAATGCTCGATGCCGTTTATCTGCAACAGAACTCCTTTGATTTGGTTGAGGCGAATTGCGGGAAAACGCGTCAGCGGTACGTGACGGATAAATTGGTATGCGTTTTGGGTAGTAGCTATTCGTTACAGAGTAAGGATGACGCGCGTAGCTTCTTTAACCGTATGCGTCAGAAGTTTATTGACTGGAACTATACTGAGTTTGAGAGCGAGGCGTTTAAGAATGCGGAAGCCGAGATTGATGCGCTGTATCGGGAGAGGGAAGGAAAGCTATCCCCATCCGCGGCGGCTTTGTTAAAGGACGGTAACTGAGGATGAATAAAGTATATAATCGAATAGAATCCATTAACGGTAACGTTATAACCGTCCGCGCAAACGGTGTTAAGTATAAGGAGCTGGCACAAATCAATACGCGCTTTGGCAAATCGTTGGCGCAGGTAAATAAAATTGACGGGGACATTGTGTCCTTGCAGGTTTTTGCCGGCGGTCAAGGCGTTTCTACGGGCGATGAGGTACGCTTTCTCGGGCGCGAAATGCGTGTATCCTTCAGCGAGGATTTGTTGGGACGAATATTTAACGGCTCGGGTGAGCCGAGAGATAAGGGCCCCGCGCTTACGGAAAATATGAAGCCTATTGGCGGACCCTCCGTTAATCCTACCAAGCGTATTCTTGCCAATCGAATGATGAGAACCAACATCCCTATGATTGATATGTTCAATACGCTGGTTGTTTCCCAAAAATTGCCGATTTTTTCGATTTCGGGAGAGCCGTACAACCAGCTTCTTGCCCGTATCGCGATGCAAGCGGAGGCAGACGTAATCGTTCTTGGCGGTATGGGGCTTAAATATGACGACTTCCTGTATTTCAAGGATGCGCTTTCCAAGGGCGGGGCTTTGAGCAAAACCGTTATGTTTATTCATACCGCCTCCGATCCTACCGTTGAGTGTATGATGATTCCCGATATGGTGCTGGCGGTTGCGGAACAATTTGCGCTTCAGAATAAGGACGTATTGGTGCTTCTTACCGATATGACGAACTTTGCCGACGCGATGAAGGAAATTGCCATTACGCAGGAGCAGGTGCCGTCTAACCGCGGGTATCCCGGCGATTTGTATTCTCAGCTTGCCTCCCGTTATGAAAAGGCGGTTGACTTTGCCGATTCGGGCTCCGTTACCGTTTTGGCGGTTACCACTATGCCGGGGGATGATGTGACACATCCCGTGCCCGATAATACGGGATATATCACCGAAGGGCAGTATTACCTTAAGGGAGGACGCATAGAGCCCTTTGGCTCTCTTTCCCGACTCAAGCAGAACGTAAACGGCAAAACCCGAAAGGACCACCGCGCGCTGATGGACGGTATGATTCGTCTGTATTCGTCTTACAAGGAAACGCTTGAAAAGAGGAATATGGGCTTCTCTATGAGCCGTTGGGATGAAAAATTGCTGAAATACGGTGACCTTTTTGAGAGTCGGATGATGTCCCTCTCCGTTAATCTTTCGCTTGAGGGAGCGCTTGATTTGGGATGGGAGATTTTAGCGGATTGCTTTGAAAGGGACGAAACGGGAATTAAGTCGGACCTTATAGAAGAATTTTGGCCCAAAAGCTAAGGAGGGCTACGGATTTGGCAAAAATCAAACTAACCAAAAACGAGTTAAAGGTGCAAAGAGACGCGCTCAAAATGTACCGCCGATATTTGCCTACCTTGACGCTGAAAAAGCAACAGCTTCAGTCGGAAATCCGCGCAATTGAGGCAAAGGCCAAGACAGTGAGAAAAGAAAAGGAAGCACTTGAATTGGGCTTCAAGGATTGGATTGCTGTTTTTAGCGAAACGGACGCCTTCCCGCAGGGAATTATAACCGTTAGCAATATTCGTAAGGGAAACGGTAATATTGCGGGGGTCGATATTCCGACGTTTGAGGGGGCGGACTTTGAGAGAGGGGATTACGATTTTTACGAAACGCCGCTTTGGGTGGATATAGCCGCGAACCATATGGAAAGAGCGATGCTGCTCGATTTAGAGGCGGAGGTGTTGGATGAACAGGTCAGACTGTTAGAGGTTGAATTGCTTGCGACCACGCAAAGGGTCAATCTGTTTGAAAAGGTTAAAATCCCCGAAACCGAGGAAAATATCAAAAAAATATCCATTTATATGGCAGACCAGCAGGTGAATGCCGTCGTGCGTTCCAAAATATCAAAACGCAAGATAGCGCTTCGTAATGCCGCGACTTCCGGAGAGGAGGTTTATTCATTATGATAGTGCCTATGAAGAAAGTATCTCTCGTTATCAGAGAAAATAAAAAGGGCGAGGCTCTGAAAAAGCTACGCAAGCTGGGGATTGTCCATATTGAGATAGCAGAAGGCTCGGGTGAGCGACTCGCCTCGCTTCGGGAGCAAGCCACCTTGCTTGATGGCGCGCTTTTTATTATCGGAAAGAGGAAAAACACGGAGCAGAAGCCTGTGGACGCGGAAGAGGCGTTGCGCGTCGCAACCCAAATTATTGCTCTTGACGAGGAAAAAAGGCAATGCCAGACAGAGAAGCTTGCTTTGCGTTCGGAGCTTGACCGCTTGCAGAGCTGGGGGGATATTGACCCCGACAGTATAAGAGCCTTGGAAGAAAAAGGATATGAGATATCCTTTTATGAGATGCCAAGCGCCGAATATGAGTTGCTTTCGGAAGCGCTTAGAACCGTTCGGCTTGGCGCAACGAAGGCGACCGTTAGGTTTATGCTGCTCAGGGCGAGGTCGGAGAACTTTGATGACGCCGTATTACCGCCAAACGTGTACCGCTTAGCGCTGCCTGTGAGCTCTACGGACGAGATGAGGCAAAGGCTGACGGCTCTTAGCGCGCGGATGGATGCCATAGACGAAGAGATTGCGTCAAAAGCCTGCTATGGCGAGAGCATCAAGCGAGCCGCCCGCGTCACCGAAAAGGAAATTGAATTTGAAATCTACGCAACAGGTATGGTAGATGAAAATTTATCAGACGAGGGAAAGGAGCCGCTATCCGTTTCTTATTTCACGGGCTTCGTTGAAGCAGAAAGCCTTGATAGACTTAAGCAAGCGGCAAAAAGCAATTCGTGGGGGCTTCTCGTAGAGGAGCCGAAGGAAGAGGACAACGTTCCTACCAAGCTGAAAAACAACAAATTCGTTAGCCTTATTTATCCGTTGACTGACTTTTTGGGTACCGTTCCCGGATATTTTGAGCACGATATTTCTGGCTGGTTTTTGGCGTTCATACTCATATTTTTTGGGATTATTTTCGGGGACGGCGGATACGGATTGCTCATCTGCGCCGTTGCGGCAATCCCAATCATGAAAGCGCTCGTTGCCAAAAAGCAGGTATCCCCTATGTTTTTGCTTGTGGGGCTATTCGGCGCTTCAACCGTTCTGTGGGGAACGCTTACCTGTACTTGGTTCGGGCTTTCTCCGGAACAGCTGCCCAATTGGCTGAAGAGCCTGTCTGTTCCAATATTTTCAAACGTGTATGCGGAAAAGATATGGTACCCGTTCTGGACCAACGGTGCCGCCGGGCTGACGACGGCACAGAATTTGCAGATATTCTGCTTTTCGTTGGCGCTGATACAGCTTACCGTGGCGCATATAAAGGGTGCCCTTCGAAACAAAGGAAGCGCGAAAATTCTCGGTGACATCGGCTCGGTGTTGCAGCTCTTGGGTATTTACTATATCGTGCTAAGCCTTGTGGTAAATGCCGAGGTGTTCAGCTTTGGACTCAAAATCGGCGGCGTCCCCGTCGGAACGGCGGCGATTGCCTTGATAGGGGTAGGGTTCGTGCTGAGCTTCGTATTTTCAAACTACGAGGGAAGTATTGTGAAATCCATACTTTCGAGCTTGAAAAACATCGTATCTGTCTTGCTGGGCGTGGTAAACGTGTTTTCAGACATTGTTTCGTATATACGACTTTGGGCTGTCGGTCTTGCAGGCGCCGCAATCTCTGCCACTGTCAATGCGCTTGCGGGTCCCTTGCTTGGCAACTTTATGTTTATGGTGCTTGCCATAGTTCTATTGGTGTTTGGACACGGACTGAATATGATTTTGAACGTTCTTTCCGTTATCGTCCACGGAATCAGGCTTAACACCTTAGAGTTCTCCTCGCATTTGGATATGTCGTGGAGTGGGCACAAATTCAAACCGTTTAATGAACAAATTGATTGATAAGGAGAATCATTATGAATTTAGGATTATTAGCAACCGCGTTGGCGATGGGTATCGCCGCAATCGGCTCGGCAATCGGTATCGGCATTGCGGGACAGGCGTCCATCGGCGCTTGGAAAAAGTGCTATATGAGCAATAAGGCGGCGCCGTTTATTCTTACCGTTTTCGCGGGCGCGCCTCTTACACAGACCATTTACGGCTTTCTGCTGATGCAGCAGATGAAGGGCTCCTCTGCTGACCCTGCCTTTTTACTCGGCCTTGGAATCGCATCCGGCTTGGCTATGGCGTTCTCCGCCGTTTTTCAGGGCAAGGCAGGCGCCGCAGGTGCGGACGCCTTGGCTGAAACAGGAAAGGGCTTTTCGCAGTATATCACCGTTGTCGGTCTTTGCGAAACCGTTGCGTTGTTCGCGCTCGTGTTCAGCATGGTGGCGCTTGGATAAAATGAAAAGATTAACGTCCGTTTTGATGCTTGTGGCTTCGTTGGTGCTGCTTCTTTCCGCTTGCGGCTCAGGCAGGGTGAAAATTGAGGACTATGAGTGGAAAATGCGCTACATTATGCACGGCGAGGATATGCAAGCAATCGTTGATGCTGTTGGAGAGCATGACACAGCGCATCCCGATGCCAAAGTAATAGAAATGACTCTTGCCGCCAAGGACGGCAAAATAACGCTTTTTGACCGTACAAGCAATACGGTCTATGAAGGAACGTATACGCTCGAGCGAAAAACGCCTGCCGGAGCCGATTATAAAATCACGATTGACGGAAAGGAAGGGTATGCGACCGTTGCCATGACCACCTACGCCGACGGAACGGAAGAGCCGACTTTGCCCATCAATCTGGGGACACATTCTATTTATTTTTATGCTGAATAAAATCATAGGGCTGATAGAGTATACTCTGTCAGCCCTAAAAAATGAAGAAAGCTAAAATGGCTCGGACAATTCAACTTTCGTGAAAAGTACAAAAAGAAGCAGCCGCTTATGTGATTTTTTTAATTGATGCTTTTCGACCAACGGGAGAAAAGCTACCTTTTCTTTTCCTCTTTTCTCTTCTCTGGGAAAGTCGCGGGGGCTTTGCCTTCGGCAAAGATATTTGTCTCTCCGCCTGGCAAGCGAGCTTGCCGATCTCCGAGGCAAATATCCGTACTCGCTTCCGCTTTGCGGAACGAGTTCGAGTCAATCCGTCAAAACCGAAAAAGAACAGGGTAACCGCAAGGGCTACCCTGTTCTTTTTTTGGTCGAAGTGGCGGGACTCGAACTCGCGGCCTCCAGTACCCGAACAAATACGCCATTGTTTTTTGACTACTTTTGTTGACTTTTTGGTGCTTTTTAGTCCGAAAACGATGCTTTC
>JAFTSW010000063.1 GCA_017467085.1 Clostridia bacterium
ATCGGCTATTATGCCTTCCATGATTGCACGAGCCTTACGAGCATTACCATTCCCGACAGCGTCACGAGTATCGACTATTATGCCTTCGCGTATTGCACGAGCCTTACGAGCATTACCGTTGCTGCCGGCAATAAAACGTATCATAGCGCAGGAAACTGCCTGATTGAAACGGCAAGCAATACGCTTGTTCTCGGTTGTAAAAACAGCGTTATCCCCACAGACGGAAGCGTCACGAGCATCGGCGGTGGTGCCTTCTTGGGTTGCACGGGGCTGACGAGCATTACCATTCCCAACAGCGTAGTACAAGTTGGCGAGATTGCGTTTTGTGGCTGTAGCGGTCTTACAACTGTATCCTTTGCGAAGAACAGCCAACTTGTTAGCATCGGCTATGAAGCCTTCGATGGTTGCACGAGCCTTACGAGCATTACCATCCCCGACAGCGTCACGAGCATCGACGATTGGGCCTTCTTTGATTGCACGGGGCTGACGAGCATTACCATTGGAAACGGCGTTAAGAGCATCGGCGATGATGCCTTCCGAGGTTGCACGAGCCTTACGAGCATTACCATTCCCGACAGCGTCACGAGTATCGGCTATGAGGCCTTCTTAGGTTGCACGCGCCTTACGAGCATTACCATTCCCGACAGCGTCACGAGCATCGACGCTTGGGCCTTCGAGGGTTGCACGAGGCTGACGAGCATCAAATACCGCGGAACGCAAAGCCAATGGAATGCGATAACCAAGGGCTCGAACTGGGACTATAACACCGGAAGCTATACGATAACCTTTAACTACACGGGAAATTAAAACCAAGCAAGGAAGCACGGCCGCGGCCGTGCTTCCTTTTTTATTGCTTTCGTTTTTGCCATCATTTTCTCATTTGCCAAGGGCATTTTCCTTATTGAAGGAAAGCCTCACGCGCAAAGTTTGTTTGACAAAGCCCAAAGGGGATTCGTGCCATTGGGTATCTCATCGGGGGCTACGGTGCCCCCAATGAAAGAGAGCAAGAGTAAAAGGAAATACATCCTTCTATTCTTGCTCTATTTGTTTTCTGTGCATGAATTGATGCTAACGCATCATGAATTGGCTTCGCCATGATTTCTCGTCGGCGTGCCGCCTCCTCCACGAATTGAATTGCAACCAATGTGCCGATAGGCACAATTCATGCCGAAGAGCTGTAAGCTCTCGGCAATTCATGAAAGCTTGTCTTTCCATTCACGCAAGTGCGAGGTTGCAATTCATTGCGCTTCGTTCTTTTTCTTTTTGGTTCATTCCTTTGGAATGATGGGATAGAGCTGGACGGTGTTGCCGCCGTCCAAGACCAGCTCCGCGCCCGTGGTATTGCGGGCGTGGGCGATGAAATAGTATACGGCGTCTGCCACGTCCTCGCCTACGGCGACATCTCCCAAGGGGGTGAAGCGGGAGGGGACGGTGGCGTAAAAATCGGGGTTTTGGGTCCAGCGCTCGGTTTTAATCATACCCGGCAGGATGGCGTTGACACGGATGCCGTGCTTGCCGAGGTCCAGCGCCAGGGCGCGCATAAGCCCAAGCTGACCGCCCTTGGACGCCACGTACGCCGTTCTCTCGGGAATGGCGCGATAGGCGGTATTGGAATTGATAAAGAGGATACTGCCGCCGCCCTTTTCCTTCATACGGCGCGCCGCCAGGCGGGAAAGGCAAAGGTTCCAGGCAACGTTGGTATTGAACACCCGCATAAAGTCGGTCAGGGGGCTTTCAAGCAGGGTCTGCCCCAAGCCTTGGTCGGCGGCGTTCAGCACCAGATGCTCCACAAACACGCCCATTTCGTCCAAGAGGGCAAACATAGCCTCGGCGGCTGCCTCGTCCACCGTTCTTTCGTCAAGAAGCGAGTCGATGGCGTAGCCGAAAATAAAGGCAGAGGGGAATTTTTCCTTATATTCCCTTTCCTTTTCCTTGACCTTTTCTTTATTTCTTCCCGTAAAGACGACACCGTAGCCCAAGGAGGCAAGCTTTTCTACAATGGCGACACCCGTATTGACACAGGCGCCCGTAACGAGAGCAACGTTCATTTCAGTTTACTTTTCCTTCTTTTCTTTCTTTTCTATCGAACACACGGACGTAATCCACGATAAAGGCATCGTCCACAAACGCCCCTTCGACCTTGACGGGGGTGTTTTTTCTATGGCCTCTGACCTCGGTGGTGAGCAGGATAAACTGGGGCACACGGGACACGAATTTGCTTGCCTTGGAGATTTCCTTCCCGTCACAGTAGAAGGTATAGCCGTCCTCGTCCCAGAGGACGCCGAAGGTATGAAAGCCGTCCGCCGTTTCCGCCAGGGGGGCTCTTTGCACTCTTCCCTCCTCGGTAAACTGGGCGCCGTAGCCGCCCCAGATATTGCCGCAGCTATACACGTTCTTTTCGGGGTATTCCATAATATCCACCTCGATGCCGCTATAGGTAGGGTCATAGGTGGTGCCGATGCCGGGGGCTTGCAGCCAGAAGGCGCTCCACATTTCCTCGGGGTATTTCTGCATTTTGCAGCGACATTCGTAGTAGCCGTAGATATGGGAGAATTTCATCGGGGACAGCTCACCGAGCTTCCAGATTTCGTCCGACGCCGCCCAGCCTTCCTTTAATCCTATTTCCTTGCTTTTCAAGGGGGCGTCAAAGGAATTGGCGCCTGTTTGCAGCTGGGGGGAAACGTAGTAGCCGTTTTTCTCCACACGGTGCAGCTCTATATGGCTTTTGCCGTCAAGGACGATGCCCTTATCGGTATAGCCCTCGAAGGGACGCCCCCAGAAATCCAGGCGAAAATCCCATTTGGTTCTATCCAGGGTATCGCCGTCAAACTCGTCCGCAAAGACAAGCTCCCATTCCCCCTCGGGAAGGAGGCTGGGCTTATGTCCTTCTATTTCAAAAAGCTTCATTTTTTCTTTCCTTTCTTCCACAGCCCTTTTCCTTAAAAGTAAAAGGCGGTTTTTGGGGGACGGATATCGGTTAAGGCGCCCGTATAGTGGCGCAGGGTATGCTCCACATAGGGATGCCGCAAGCACGCCTCCTCGTTAAGCTCGATGCCAAGCCCCGGCTTATCGCCGATTTTGATATAGCCGTTCTCGTATAAGAGCGCCTCGTTTGTGATGCTGCCGCGGTAGTCCACGTCGCTATACATAATTTCCAGGATACAGAAATTGGGACAGCAGGCGGCAAGCTGCAGGGTGGCGGCGTTGGCGATGGGGCCTGAGGGATTATGGGGGGCAAAGGGGATATAATTTGCCTCGGCGATAGCGGCGAGCTTTTTCAGCTCCATAATGCCGCCCGCGTGGGAAACGTCGGGCTGGATATAGTCGGCGGCTCTTCTGCGGAAAAGCTCGTTATAATCGTATCGGGTATAAAGGCGCTCTCCTGCCGCTATGGCAACGGGAGATTTGGCACGAACCGCCTCCAACGCCTCCAGGTTATTGGGAGGTGTGGGCTCCTCCAAGAGCATTGGCTTGAAGGGGGCAAGCTCGTTGGCGATTTTAATACCCGTGGGCACGTCAAAGCGCCCGTGGGCTTCTATCAGGAGGTCAACGCCCTCTCCCACCGCCTCGCGGACGGCGGCGACACAGCGAAGGGCTTTATCCAAATCCGCGTTAGAGATTTGCAGATAATTTTTGCCGAAGGGGTCCCATTTCATTGCCGTGACGCCACGGGCAACGGCAAGCGCCGCCTTTTCGGCAAACTCCTCGGGCTCCTTGGCGCCCGCAAACCAGCCGTTGACGTAGATGCGGCAGGCATCGTTGACCTTGCCGCCCAAGAGCTGATAAACGGGAACGCCCAGGCTCTTGCCCAGGATATCCCACAGCGCCATTTCCACCGCCGACAGGGCGGAGGTCAAGACGGCGCCGCCGCGCCAATAGGCGTCCCTGTATATATCGTGATAATGCTTTTCGATTTGCCTTGGGTCCTTGCCGAGAAGGTAGTCCTTTATATGCTCGATGGCGCCAACGAGCGCCTTTTCCTTATATTCCAGCGTTCCCTCGCCTACGCCCGTCAGCCCCTCGTCCGTATACACCTTGACGAAGACCCAATTGGTGCGGAAGCAATCCACCACGAAGGTTTTGATGTCGGTTATTTTCATTGTATTTTCGTCCTTTCAGATACCGTTTTTCAGAGCTTGATTTCCCGATAGATTTCGGGGATAACCTTTTTTTCGTAGGGGAAATCCAGGGGATTTATAGCGTCAAACATACCGAAATGCAGGGGAACTGCCACCTTGGGGTTAATCCGCTGACAAAAACGGGCGGCGTCCACCATATTCATATTGTTGCCCTTGCCGTTGATGGGAAGAAAGACGGCGTCAATATCCTGGGGGATATCGGCAAAAATATCCTCGTTGTAGAGGGTATCTCCCGTGACGTAATACCGACTTTTTCCGTCCTCGATGATAACGCCGATGGGGGTGGGGTCGCTATGCTCCGCCTTGACCGCGCGGAAGCGGAGGGCGCCCTCCGTCCATTCAGTGTGCCTATCCAGCTTGACGTAATTGTTCTTGCCGCCTATGCGTCTGACCTCGTTATATACCGAGCTTGGCGCCAGAACCAGGCACGCGGATTCCGCTGTGATAAAGTGGGGCACGGTTTCGGGGTCATAGTGGTCTAAGTGGTTATGGGTGAAAATCATCACATCGGGGCGCAAAGCGAGAAAACGGGCATCCACGGGGACACGGCGAATATTGTGCGGCTCCTTTTTCTCGACGCTATCAGAAAGATAGGGGTCTATCATCACAGAGAGCCCCTCGCCCTCAAAAAGCAGGCCCGCCTGCCCAAGCCAGGTAATTTTCATATAGCGGTATTCCTTTCCAATTCCTGTCATTGACTTTTTCTTATTTGTATTGTATAATATTTCTTGCAGATATTCTTTGTAAATCTTGTTTATTTTGTTAGAAATCTTGCTTTATTAGGAGAAAACGATGCGTATTGTTTTACCGCAGATTGTATCCATTGGCATTTACAACTCCCAGACGGCTGTGAAGAACAGGGCCGTTACCAAGGAGAGAGCCACGGGGATGTTTGAGATAGAGCTACCTATGGAGGAGGGGGGCGCTTCCTTTATAGACGGGGCGGAGGCGCCCGTTTCTCCGATGCGGATGATTTGCGCCAAGGCAGGGCAAATCCGCAAAACCAAGCTTCCCTTCAAGTGCTACTACATTCATATGATTTTACACGAGGGCTATTTATACGATGCCTTGATGCAGACGCCCTCCTTCATTGAGATTACGGACAGGGAGAAATATCTTTCCTTATTTCAGCGCCTTTGCCGCTACTACGAGTCGGATTTGGAGGAGGACACGGTGATGGTGGAGGGGCTGGTTTTAGAGCTTTTACACGCCTTATATCGGGACGCTGTCAAGCAGCAGAGGCGCACGGAGGAGGCGCAGGGACAAGCCAAAATCATTGACGAGGCAGTGCGCTACATCACGGCAAACCCTGCCGCTGACCTTTCTCTTGCCGCGCTTGCCAGGCGCTTTAATCTGGGCACCTATTATTTTCATCACTGCTTCAAGCGGTACACGGGCCTGACCCTTCGGGTGTTCGTGGAGGAGCAGCGCATCAAGCGCGCCGCTACGCTGCTTTTAACCACGGGCGACACGCTGACGAAGATTGCCGCCGACTGCGGCTTTTCCTCCCAGAGCTATTTTAACTATGCCTTCAAAAGAAAAAAGGGCATCACACCCAGGCAATTCGCCAAGGCGATTGCGGAGAAATACGAAAAATAAAAAACGAGCCGTTTTGGCTCGTTTTTTTGCGATATGCGTTTATTTACGGAAAATTCTTTTGAAGAAGCCGCTTTTTTTGCTATTGTTGGCATCGTCACAGGAGGCGGCGAATTCACGGAGCAAATCCTTTTGCTTGGCGGAGAGATTCTTGGGAACCTCCACCTCCACGGTAAAGATAAGATTGCCTCGGCGATTGGTGTTCACCTCAGGCATACCCTTGCCGCGCAGGGTGAATACCGCACCCGTCTGGGTGCCTTCGGGGATGGTGAATTTCTGCGTTCCCTCCAGGGTGGGAATATCGATTTCAGCCCCCAAAGCCGCATCCGCAAAGGAGATAGGCACTTCGCAGAACACGTGGTTTCCCTCTCTCCTAAAGATATCGTGGGGACGGACGGTGATTTCCACCACCAAATCGCCCGCAGGTCCGCCGTCGCGCCCTGCGTCACCCAAGCCGCGCTGCACAACGGCATTGCCGTTATTTATTCCCGCCGGTACTTCCAGCGTAATCTCCTTTGTTACATCGACATAGCCAACACCGCGGCAAGAAGAACAAGGCTTCTTGACGGTTTTGCCCTTGCCGCGACAGGTAGGACAGGTTTGGGTGGACTGCATCACGCCGAGGATGGTGCGCTGTTGGGTCACAACCTGGCCTCTGCCGTGGCATTGGGTACAGGTCACCACATCGCTTTCCTTTTCGGCGCCCCGTCCGTGACAGGTGGCGCATTGCTCAATATGCTTGAAGCGGATATCCTTCTTACAGCCGTTTACCGACTCATCGAAGGTGATGGTGATGCGGGCGTACACATCCTCGCCACGCATAGGACCGCGAGGGCGTCCACCGCCGCCAAAGCCACCGCCGCCGAAGAAGGAGAAGATGTCATCAAAGCCACCGAAGCCGCCAAAGCCAGAGTAGCCGCCGCCACCGCCGCCCATTCCGTCAAAGGCGGCGTGACCGAACTGGTCGTACTTGCTTCTCTTTTCGGCGTCGGAGAGGACGCTATACGCCTCGTTGACCTCCTTGAACTTTGCCTCTGCCTCCGCATCGCCCGGATGCATATCGGGGTGATACTTTTTGGCGAGGGTACGGTACGCCTTTTTTATGTCTGCCTCCGAGGCGTCCTTGGCAACGCCAAGCACCTCGTAATAGTCTTTCTTTTCTGCCATAAGGGGGTTCCCTTTCTCCCGACACAGCGGGACGTCACTCTCTCAAAATGAGAGGCGGCACGCACGACTTACGCGCGCGTGCCGTTTTTTAATTGTTAGTTTGCGCCGTTGCCGTCCGAGTCGGTTTTGTCCTCGTAGGGGGCATCGTAGTAGGTGCCGTCGGCACTGCCGCCTGCGGCGCCTGCTCCGTCAGCCGCACCTGTGCCCGCACCTGCACCTGCGCCGCCTGCCTGGTAAATCTTCTCGGCTACGGCGTAGAATGCCTGCTCCAACGCATCGGCGTCTGCCTTGATGGCATCGTTGTCGGTGCCCTTCAGGGTTTCCTTCAGCTTTTCGATAGCGGCGGTAACGGGAGCCTTATCCTCCTCGGTCAGCTTATCGCCCACATCGGCGAGGGTCCTTTCTGCCTGGGATACCAAGCTCTCGGCGCGGTTTCTGTTTTCGACCGCCTCCTTCAGCTTCTTATCCTCCTCGGCAAACTTCTCGGCCTCCTTCACCGCACGGTCGATATCCTCCTGGGTCATATTGGTGGAGGAGGTGATGGTGATATGCTGCTCCTTACCCGTGCCCTTATCCAGCGCGGATACGTTTACGATACCGTTGGCGTCAATGTCAAAGGTAACCTCAATCTGGGGAACGCCGCGCATAGCGGGGAGAATGCCGTCCAGATGGAAGACGCCGAGAGTGGTATTGCCTGCCGACATTTCACGCTCACCCTGCAAAACTTTAATTTCTACAGAGGTCTGGTTATCTGCCGCGGTGGAGAAAATCTGGGATTTCTTCACGGGAATGGTGGTGTTTCTTTCAATCATCCTGGTGCAAACGCCGCCCATCGTTTCAATACCCAGGGACAGAGGCGTGACGTCCAGAAGAAGCAAATCCTTTACGTCGCCGCCAAGCACGCCTGCCTGGATAGCGGCGCCGAGCGCTACGCACTCATCGGGGTTGATGCCCTTGAAGGGCTCCTTGCCCATAAAGTTCTTGACAGCCTCCTGGACTGCAGGGATACGGGAGGAGCCGCCCACCAAGAGAACCTTGGCAATGTCCTTGGCGGTAAGGCCCGCATCGTCCAGCACCTGACGGGTGGGCTTCATGGTTGCCTCCACCAAATCACGGGTCA
>JAFTSW010000064.1 GCA_017467085.1 Clostridia bacterium
AGCGAGTGCTGTTCTGTATTCGGGTGCATTATGTGCGACACCGTAGAGAAAATCTTTTGCCAATTCTTTAACCGAAAGCGTTGCAATTAACGCTTTTGCAGAGTGTATCGCCTCATCGTGCGGATAAACAGTTTCGCATAGCTTCATCGTACCTTCACTAACGGCAGGGAGGTATTCGAGAACAGGCGTAGTCCAAAAGTCGCGAAAATCCTTGCGAACAAAACGCTTTAAGAGTTTGAGTGCAGTAGCCTTATTGCAAGGCGAAGCGGGCGAAGCTTGATACGCCTTGATTTCCTCAATATAAGCAGCATTGATTTCGCCCGATTGTGAATTACTTGTTTGCCAAGCTGCAAGCGGCAGAGTAAAATCTTCATCACCGACAGCATTTGCAATGGTTTCAGATATTGCTTCTATAATGTTCTTTTCTTCTTTCAAAGCGCTGCTCCTGTCGATATGTTATACTAAACTGCTGTAAAACGGACTTTTGAGCTTTGCACGAAAATCACATTTGTCCGTTGATTTTCGCCTTAACGGTGGTAATCGAAGCAATCAACATTCTTCTAATTTTACCACACTTGTTTCGTAAGGATTTGAATGTGAACTCGTCAATAGTGCCGCTCTTAAATAAAACACTCAACCAAGTTTCCGTTTCATTTGCTTCTTTCTGTGCGATTTCGAGCTTGTGAACAAAATCCGCGTTGCTTTCGGCATATTTTGCTTCGGCTATATTCGCGCTGATCGAAGAAGCGGAACGAATAAGTTGCTTTGTATATTCGGGGCGCCCTTTTATCTTTGAGCAAAGATTGGTAATTTCAACCGCAAATTCAATCGCGAGCTCGTGTGATGTTTTCGCCATAAATACTCCTTTGGGTCCACCTGTGGTGGAGTGATCTGGACGGCGTTGCCGTCGTGATATAGCGCAACTTCGTCGCGCGTGATATGCTTGCTATCGCAAGCGTGATATAACCTCGCGTTGCTCGGCGTGATATGCTCGGCAAAGCCGAGCGTGGAACGCCATCGCCTTACGTCGCGTGAAAATCCCTTACGGCTCCGCAGAGCCATATCACGAACGCGGAGCGTTCTATATCACGACACCTCATGTGTCCATATCACGCGCCGCAAGGCGTTATATCACGTCGCTTTGTCTGACCGTGTCAGACAAACGACACTCTCGACGTGCCCCGTACGAGGGAACAAATCGACGGGAGTGACGGGAGAAAGGATATATCCGTTCTTTGTGAGGTAGGCACAGTCACGGGCGAGGGTGTCGGGGTTGCAGGAGATATAGACGATTTTCTCAGGCATAACGGTATGAGAAAGGTAGTCCAGTAGCTCCTCGGCGCAGCCCTTTCGGGGCGGGTCGAGGACGACAACGTCGGGGCGGTAGGCATCGCCCTTTTCCTTTTTGACGGCGGCAAAGAGCGCTTCGGCGCTTCCCGCGTCGGCACAGTAGAAGGAGGCGTTCTCAATACCGTTTCTCTTGGCGTTTTCCTTGGCACACTCTACTGCCGAGGGGACAATTTCCACGCCCACAAGCTCTCCCACCTTATCTGCCATAGAGAGCCCGATGCTACCAACGCCCGCATAGAGGTCAAGAAGGGACTCATTTCCTTGCAAATCGGCAAGGCGCTTTGCCTCGGCGTAAAGCAGCTCCGCGGCGGCGTGATTAACCTGGTAAAAGGAGGCAGGAGAAAGGGAGAGGCGCACGCCTGCCAAGGTGTCCTCCAAATAGGGCTCGCCAAAGAGGAGGCGATAGTCATCCGAGCAGATGACGTTGGTTTTTTCGGGATTGATATTGAGATAGCAGCCCACGATTTCGGGGTGCTTTTCTCGCAAAAGCGCTTCCAATTTCTCTGCGTGGGGCAGGCTCTTTTCCCGTAAAACAAGGGTCAAAAGCACCTCGCCCTTTGTCGAGGCGCGCAGATAGATATGGCGCAAAAGCCCTCCGTGATTTTCCTCCACGTAGGGCTTGATATGATAACGGTGACAAAAGTCACAGAGGGTTCGCAAAATGGGGGCAAAGGACTTGTCCTGCAAGGGACAGTCCATAGCAGACACGAGCCGATGGCTCTTGGGGGCAAAGAAGCCGATTGCCACCTCCCCGTTTTTATCGGGGGCAACGGCAAACTGGGCTTTATTGCGGTAATGGCGCGTGACAGAGGTGGAAAGAAGGGGAAGGATTTCGGCGTCGGGAAGCCCCGCCTTTATAAAGGCGTAGCGCACGCTTTCCTCCTTGAAGGTCTTTTCTCTTTCGTAGGTTATGGCAGAATAGGCACAGCCGCCACAGGCAGAGGCATAGCAAAAGGGCTCGGAAAGGCGATAAGGTGAGGGCGAGAGCAGTCGCTCAATTCTGGCAACCGCATAGCTTTTGCGCACCAGAATGATACGCATCTCTACCTCATCTCCGTCCGCAGCACCCGAAACAAAAACGACCTGCCCTTCCACCTTCGCAATACCGAAGCCGAGGTTATTGATGCCTTCTATTCTGGCAATAAGGACGTCATTCTTTTTCAAAGCTGTTTCCTTTCCGAACCCAATGGGTATATTCTATTGTATTTTTGTTTTAGGCGAACGCGGAATTAAAGCTCCACAACGTCCTTAGGCTTACGGGAGAGCCAAGCGCCCGAGGTGAAATCGGGAATGGTCATAGGCGCACCGCCCTGGGCGATAGACGCTTCGCTCAAAACGGAGATAACCATAGCGGAGGCGGCATCGTACACGTCGATGGGCATTTCCTTCTTGTTCTCCACGCAGTCAAAGAATACGGCAAGCTCGATGCCGTCCATACCGCCGTGACCAACCTTGGTCTTTTCCTCGGTCATTTCCTTCCATACGGTAGGCAGATACTCCTCGTACTCCTTGGCATTGTTCAGAAGCTTCTCCAGCGCAACGGCAGGCTCCCAATATTCGGGGGTCTTTCCGTCTACAATCACGGAATTGGAGGTTTGCATATACATACCCTTGGTGCCGCGCACGGTAAAGCCGCGGTCATAGAAGCGAGGCAGGGTGGTATCCAGGCACAGACGAATGGTTTCGCCGTTTGCGCAGGTGATAATCGTATCAATGATATCGCCCTGCTTAAAGGTGGCGTTATGCAGATGCTCGGGAAGCTCATCCTTATGGGCGGCGATGTAATCACGGACGCCTGCTGCCTTGGAGGCAACGGAAACCAGGGAAACCATACGGTTACCGCGGTTGATATTCAAAAGCTTGGCGATGGGCAACAGCTCGTGGGTCGGATAGTTCTCGCAGTTGCGCGCCAGATAGTTGCGCAGACGGTAGTGCCGCAGCTTTTCGCCGTTGGCTACCTCGTAACGCAAATCGTGTCCGTACTTACCGCTGCAATGAACGATTTCACCGAACACGCCCTTACGCGCCAGGGCGGTTGCCAAAAGCTCGTCCTTGCCGAAGCAGCAGTTTTCCATCATCATAAAGGGCGTTTTGGTTTCCTCATAGGCGCGAACCAGGTCAAAGCAGTCCTGCACGGTGTAGGCGCCGCCTACCTCAAGACCCGTCACGATGCCCTTCTTCATAGCCTTGACAGCCAAAGGCACGTGGGTTTCCCAGGAGGTCATAATCAGAACAGCGTCCATCTCCTCCTCAAAGAATTCGTCAGCATTCGTAAAGCCCTTGGGGCTTTGTCCCATTTTCTCGGAAATCAGCTTTTGCGCATCGGCGACTCTATCCTCATACAAGTCGCAGACCGCAACGATATTGACGTCAAAGTGAACGATAGATGCTTCCAGCATCGTATAACCGCGCTGACCTAAACCAAGTAAACCAAGCTTCATTTTTCTGTCTTCCTTTTTTGTTGTTTTTCGTTTTTGGGCTAAAGTATTTTCTACCATCTCTATTATAATGCAACCCTTCCCTTTTTGCAATAGTCATTTATTGTTTTTTATTGTGTTTTTTTACTCAAAATCACTTGACAAGGAGGGGGCGTTTTCTGTATACTGGAAAAAGAAAGGAAAAAACGGCTTTTTTCTCCCCGAAAACAGCGATTTTTTCTGTTTTTGCGATTTTTATCAAGAAGGGTGGGGATTGTTATTTTTTTTACAGACAAGACCAGCTTTGTGCAATTTTTCAGCCAGACAGACCGACTGGTTTCGGACGTTGGCTTTGATGACTTTCGGCACGTTTCTCCTATGAAGCTTTTTTGGGTGCAGCCCAGGTTCACGCTGCACTATATTGTCAGAGGGAAAGGGCGGCTCCAGGTGGAGGGAAAGAGCTATTCCCTATCCGCGGGGGAGGGCTTTGTTCTGCCCCCCTCCGTCCCCTTTTGCTACTACCCCGAGGAGGAGGAGCCATGGGCATATGTTTGGTTTGGCTTGCACGAGGCTGCCCGTTCTCTGCTTGTCGGCTTGGGATTTGACGCTTTACATCCCGTTTATCGGGTAGAAAAATCGGGGGCGGTAGAGGATTTTTTGGGAGAAGCGCTATCCGAATGCGCCTCGGACACGCCCGCCGCCTCGCTTTTGGCGGACGCCTGCTTCTTGCGGTTGCTGTCCGTCCTTGCCCGTGAGGGGCGCGCCACCCCTTCTCCCTCTGCCAGGGAGGGACAGGAGGACAGCGGCACCGCTATCACGGACAAGCTGGATTTTCTGATACGAGCCAACTTTGAAAACCCCCATATGACGGTGGCGCTGCTTTGCCAAATGGCGCACGTGAGCCATTCCTACGCCTGCAAGGTATACAAGGAGAAGAAGCACATGCGGATGCAGGACTATCTGACCGCCTGCCGCATGGAAAAGGCAGAAAAAATGCTTCTTTCGGGCGCCACCGCCAAGGAGACTGCCTTTGCCGTGGGGTATCGGGACGCCATTCATTTTTCCAAGGAATTCCGCCGCTTTTACGGCAACTCGCCCATTGCCCACGCAAGGCTGCGCGGGCGAGAATGACCCAAAACACAAAAAGGAGCAGACGCCAAAAGAGAAACAAAAAAGACGAGCTTTCGCTCGTCTTTTTTGCGCAGAGCTGCTTATTCAGCAATTCTTTCGTTGTATTCCTTTACGTCATCGCCGTCAGCGGAGCCATTCTTGTCGATGGCGTTACCGTTTACATCGTAGCCGTAAATCTTGGTCATACCTACGTTTTCGCTATTCAGAGAGAATGCGATGTAGAACTTGGTCTGGTTCTGGGTTCTGCCGGAGTTGGTGAAGGTACCCCAAACACCCTTGCCGTCATTGTCAATAAGGTAAGACTTCTTGCTTTGATCATCCAGCACGGTGTCGGCAGTTGCCTCGTGGACATCGCCGGTTTCGCCATTGAGCTCGCTCTGGGAAATCTGCAGGTCGTTAATCTGGAGAACGAAGCGCACGCAGTCGCCAGCCTTCAGCTGGGTACCGCCAACGAACAAGTAATCGTCGGGGTCCTTAGAGCCGTCAGCAGCGGTGGGCTTCAAGCCGATATCGTTACAGCCCTCGCCGGGAACACCCTCGGTGATAGCGGGGAATGCAACCTCAACACGGTAGGAGTGCTGACCGTTGGTGGGATTAGCAACCAAGCCGGAAGCGGCGCCTGCCTGCTGACCGTAGCTGGTGTTAGCAGAAACGATGCCCTCGAACCAAGTGGAGCGAGAACGGTAAGGCAGAGTACCGGGAGCGTAGATAGGCGTGGTAAACTTCAGCATGGACTTCTGGGTGTTAACACCTGCCACACCGACCTTAACCTGGTTTCTCTCGTCAACTGCGCCCTGCTGGAAGGTGTAGAAGATATCAACTGCATCGTTGAGGTATGCGTCAGATACGTTTGCGAGGTACAGCTGGCTACGGGCAATAGGCGTCTTATCGTCAACGGATACGAGCAGGTAAACGTACTTCATATCCTTGAACTCTTCGGGAGCATCTGCGGGAGCCGCGCCCCAGATAAGCTGACCGTAGGTACCTACGATAGTCTGGTTCTCGGTATCAACAGAAGAGGTAATCTGCGCGCGCTTGCCGCCCTCTTCGGGGAACATTTCCTCATAGCGCTGGTTCTCATTCTGAGAATGACGACCTGCGTCAACAGGAATCAAAGCAGCGTTTGCATAAGGATTGCTTCCGTCCGCCTCATTAGCAAGACCGTCAACCGTGATGGAGCCGGTTACGAAAGGAATAGTACCGTCAGCATTCTTATAGCTTGCCTTGTACTTACCGTTGCAGTTTACAGAGTTGAGGTCAACGATGTCCTCGCCGAAGCCGGTCCAGGAATCGAAGATTTTACCGACAACTACACTGTACTCGATAGCATCACGCTGTGCCTGGGTAATAGCGCTACCCTCAAGAGCCTGGATGCTGTCAATAAAGGTCGTTCCGTCTTCCTCATAGAACTCGATGGTGTAGGTTTCCTTAGCACGGATAAGAGCCACTACGTCATAGTTCTGTCTGGGCTTTGCGTAGAGGGTATCAGCCGTGTTGTCAGCATCGGAGTCCCAACCGGTGATAACGAAGTTATGAGAAGCGTACTTAGAGGTAGAGGGCGCATATACGTCCTTGCCCTTCTTTACGGTGTAGGAAACTCTGTCAACCTCGGTGCCGTTCAAATCCTTTACGATAAAGTTAACGGTAACCTTACCGCCGGTAGAGGTAGAGCCGCCGTCGTCCTCTCCGCCGCCTTCGTTTCCGCCGCCTTCGTTTCCGCCGCCGCCTTCGTTTCCACCGCCGCCGGTGCCTCCGCCGCCGTTACAAGCAACGAAAACAGCCAAAGCGAGAACGAGAACCATCAGAAGCGCCAACAACTTTGCAAATTTCTTCATGTCTTTTCTCCTTTGTATTTCAAAAAAATAATACTTTTCCAAGTGGGGTCTTTCCCCATCTCTCTACCAATCATTATAACAAAGGTTTTCTTATTTGTAAAGAGAAAACGATGTTAACAAATTGTGAATATATATATTTTATAGCCATAATGCACGATTACCAAGCTGCTTTTTTGTGCAATTTGCCATGACCGCTTTTGGGAAGGGAAAAATGCAACAAAAGAGAGCCCGCTTCGCTTAAATGCGGACTCTCTTTTATATTTTTGCGACATTCAAATCTTACCTGTCAACCGTAAATTTTCTCCTTTGCCTCCTTGAAGAAGCGGAAGGATTCCTCAAGATAGGTCAGCGAGCGCTCATTTCTCGTCATTGAGATCCAAGGTGCTGTGATGTAGCCGAGAATCTGAGAATCGTTCGCGTACTTCTTGTAGTACGTCATGATATCCTCCGTGTTGTAATCGCAACGGTTGAACACCGAGGCACAGGGAATGTATTTGTAGCCGTACTCCATCATAGGAAGAGATTTCAAGCGGAAATTGACAAGATAGGGGTCTTCCTCTACAAACCTGATGCCCATTTCCTTGTACTTATCCTCGTTGTAATAGGTGACGTACTCTGCACGGGACTCAACGGGGGTATAGTGGGCAGGGATGAGCGCATTGTAGTTGTAGGGGTTGATGATGACCTCGTCGGGCGAGATATGCTTCAAGAAAAGCTCGGGCATATCATACATAGGGCTCGACCAGATCCAAGGCTTTGCGCCAAGTGCGTTGACGCAATCGCAAAGATACTTCAAATCGTGGAAATAAAGCTCACCGCTACGATAGGTAACGAAATCTCTCTTGGCGAGATATTGGAAGGACTCCTCGTCCATACCGAGATGGATGTAGGCGGGATGCTCGAACATCTCATAGGTTTCTTCAATGAGATTCTTGACAACCTTATAATAAATAGAGGTGGAAAGCATTCTGGCGTATTCTCCGAGCCACATATCGTGGGTCGCAGAGAAATTGATTTTGGGAATCAGCGCAATTCCGCGCTCGCGGCAAAGCTTCACCTGCTCCTTGACCCATTCCTTCGAATAAGCGTCAGAGCGGGAAACCTCGGGATGACTATCGTATTTTACGCCATCAATCGACTCAAGAATGATAGTGTTCATGCCCGCAGCTGCGGCAGAATCCACGACCTCTCGCCAAAGCGACTCGTCAAAGTATTCCGTTAAAGGAAGACTCTGCCATTTCGCATAACCGCCACCGGAAAAGCTGCCCGAAAGATGAACGAGCAAGCCCCAGATTTTTTCTTTCATATTCGATACTCCTCTTATTCGCCGTAAATTTCCCGCTTTGCCTCACGGAAGAAGCGGAAGGATTCCTCAAGATAGGTCAACGAGCGCTCTTCCTTCTTCAAGGCAATCCAAGGCGCCGTGATATAGCCGAGAATCTGTTTATCAATGCCGTTATCGCGGAAATATTCCATCAGGTCGACCGTGTTCCAGTCGCAACGGTTAAAGACAGAGGCGCAGGGGATATAGCGATAGCCTTTCTCCATCAAGGGAAGCGCCTTGGCACGCACGTTAACGAGGAAGGGATCCTCCTCAACGAAACGGATGTTCATTTTGGCGTAATCGCCCTCGTTATAATAGGTAACGTATTCCTGTCGGGATTCGATGGGGGTATAATGCTCGCGGCGGAAGGCGTTATAGTACCAAGGAGAGAGAACGATTTCATCGGGCTTAAATTCTTCAACGAAGGCCTCGGTCATATCGAAGAGGGGACAAGCCCAAATCCACGGGGTTGCGCCAAGTGCCTTACAGCAATCAACCATATAGCGCAAATCCTTCATATACAGCGCACCCTGGCGGAAGGCAACGAAATCGCGGTTTTTCTGGTGCTTATAGTCCTCCTCGTCCATACCCAGATGGATATAGGCGGGGCTATCGAAGAGGGCGTAGACCTCCTCAATTAAATCCTTGACAACCTTATAGTAGATAGAGGTGGAAAGCATTCTGGCGTATTCTCCGAGCCACTCATCGTGCGTTGCGGAAAGGTTTAGCTCGGGATAAAGCGCAATTCCCTTCTCGCGACAAATTTTCACCTGCTCCCTTATCCATTCGGGAGAAACGGCATCCTCGCGCGCGATTTCGGGATGACTTTCGTAACGAACGCCGTTGCCAGTCCAAAGCACGATGGCGTTCATTCCTATGCTTGCCGCATCCTCGATTACGCTTTGCCAAACCTCCTTGTCAAAGTCCTTGGAAAGAGGAACACGAATGCCCCAAAGCTTCTCTTTTTTATTGTCCGTTTTTTGATTTGTCATCATAACGCACCTCATTTCTTTTGGTGCTTTCATTCTAACATACAAAAACACGTTATGCAAGTGCTTTTCAATTTTTTTGTTATATCAAATTAGGTTTGATATATCATTTGGAAGCACGAATAAAAATCCCCCCCGTATAACGGGGAGTTATTATTATTAATCTAAACTTTGATATAAAAATATTGGACACATCACAGAGGATTTCTCCAAAATGATGTGTCCAATTTTTTATGAAAGTTTTTGCGGAGCTTTTTTCAAAAAGCGACCCGCGTCCTTATTACTTGCTTGCCTCTTCGATAGCAACGGCAACCGCTACAGTCATACCAACCATAGGGTTGTTACCTGCGCCGATGAGTCCCATCATTTCCACGTGCGCGGGAACGGAGGAGGAGCCTGCGAACTGCGCGTCACCGTGCATTCTGCCGAGGGTATCGGTCATACCGTAGGAAGCAGGGCCTGCTGCCATATTGTCGGGATGCAGGGTACGACCCGTACCACCGCCTGATGCTACTGAAAAATAGGGTTTTCC
>JAFTSW010000065.1 GCA_017467085.1 Clostridia bacterium
CGCTCCTGCGATTTGATTTTGGTTCTCGATGACGGTAAGCTGGTAGCCCAGGGTACCCACGAGGCGCTTCTTGCCTCCTGCCAGGTATACCGTGAAATCGAAGAATCCCAGCGGAATTGAGAGGAGGGAAGAGTATGAAAAGCAAAGCCAACCTTCGCCGTATTTTCCGCTATATCGGGCGCTATACCCCCCTGCTTCTGATTTCCCTGCTGTTGGCGGCATTATCCGTCGGCGCTACTCTCTATATCCCTATTTTGGTGGGACAGGCTATTGACCGTATGATTGGCGTTGGCGCCGTTCTTTTTGATGAGATTTGGGCGCTTCTGACGCAAATCGTCATTTTGCTCGCCGCCTCCGCCCTTGCCCAGTGGCTGATGAACGTCATTCACAATCGCATTGCCTTCCAGGTGGTGCGTGACGTCAGATGCGACGCCTTTGAGAAAATCCAGACCCTACCGCTTTCTTATCTTGACAGCCACAAGGTCGGAGATATCCTCAGCCGCGTTGTGACGGATGCGGAGCAGTTCGCCGATGGGCTTCTTCTGGGCTTTGCCCAGCTGTTTACAGGCGCTATTACCATCGTAGGCACCTTGGTGTTTATGTTTGTTTTACAGCCTTGGATTGCCTTGGCGGTGGTGGTTATCAGCCCTCTTTCCCTGTTTGTGGCGAAATTTATCACCACCAAAACCCACCTTCTCTTCCTGGCGCAGTCCAAGCTGCGCGCCGAGCAAACGGCGTTTGTGGATGAAATGATTGGTAACGGAAAGGTTGTCCGTGCCTTTGCCCACGAGGACGAGGCGCAGGCAGACTTTGAGAGAATCAATAGCGACTTAACCGAAACCTCCTTGAACGCCACCTTCTTTTCCTCGCTGACCAACCCCTCCACCCGTTTTGTCAATAGCTTGGTATATGCCGCTATCGGCTGCTTCGGTGCCTTCTTCGTAATGTGGAGCGGCGGTGCCTTTACGGTGGGCGCTCTGTCGGGCTTTTTGTCCTATGCAGGACAGTACACTAAGCCCTTCAACGAGATTTCGGGCGTTATCACCGAGCTGCAAAACGCCTTCACCTGCGTTGGGCGTGTTTTCGAGCTTTTGGATACCCCCTCCGAGGTATCGGATGCCGATGCGTTGGCTCTTTCGGAGCGCGCAAAGGGAAGTGTTGCCTTGGAAAACGTGTCCTTTGCCTATGACCCCTCCCGTCCCCTGTTGCAAAATATCAGCCTGTCGGTTGAAGCGGGACAGCGGATTGCCATCGTTGGCCCCACGGGCTGCGGCAAAACCACCCTTATTAACCTTTTAATGCGATATTATGACGTGGACGAGGGAAGAATTACGGTAGACGGTCGGGATATCCGCAGCATTACCCGTCATAGCCTCCGTGAAAATTACGGTATGGTGCTACAGGAAACCTGGCTTTCCTCGGGAACGGTGCGGGACAATATCCGAATGGGTCGTCCCGATGCCACCGATGAGGAGGTAGAAAATGCGGCAAGAGCCGCCCACGCCCACGGCTTTATTCGCCGTCTGCCCAAGGGCTACGATACCGTGCTTGGTGAGAACGGCGGCGGCCTTTCCGGCGGTCAGAAGCAGCTGCTCTGTATTGCCCGTGTGATGCTCTGCCTGCCGCCTATGCTGATTTTGGACGAGGCAACCTCCTCCATTGATACACGAACCGAAATCAAAATTCAAATGGCGTTCTCGGAAATGATGAAGGGAAGGACCAGCTTTATCGTAGCCCACCGCCTTTCCACCATCAAGGAGGCGGATGTGATTCTGGTCATGAAGGACGGAAATATCATCGAAAAGGGAAGCCACGAGGCGCTCTTGCGTGAAGATGGCTTCTATGCCCGTCTTTATCACAGTCAATTTGAGGCATAAGCGTCAAAAACGGCGTTTTTTATCAAAAAACTATTGCCTTTTTCAAAAAATTGATGTATAATACTTCTTGGTAAAAAAATGCACAAAAGAGAGGAAAACATTATGTTGGTATCTGCAAAAGAAATGCTCCAAAAAGCAAAAGAAGGTCACTATGCTGTTGGCCAGTTCAACATCAACAACTTAGAGTGGACCAAGGCAATTCTGCAAACCGCAGAGGAGCTGAAATCCCCCGTTATCCTCGGTGTTTCCGAGGGCGCCGGCAAGTATATGTGCGGCTACACCACTATCGTTGGTATGGTAAAGGGTATGATTGACGAGCTGGGCATCACCGTTCCCGTTGCTCTGCATCTGGACCACGGCTCCTATGAGGGCGCAAAGGCTTGCATCGCCGCAGGCTTCTCCTCCGTTATGTTTGACGGCTCTCACTATCCCATCGAGGAAAACATCGCCAAGACCAAGGAATTGGTTGAAACCTGCGAAAAGCTCGGCCTTTCCATCGAGGCAGAGGTTGGCTCCATCGGTGGCGAGGAGGACGGCGTTGTGGGTATGGGCGAGTGCGCTGACCCCAACGAGTGCAAGATGATTGCTGACCTTGGCGTTTCTATGCTGGCAGCAGGCATCGGCAATATTCACGGTAAGTATCCTGCAAACTGGCCCGGTCTGCGCTTCGACGTATTGGAGGAAATTTCCAAGAAGGTTGGCGCTATGCCCTTAGTGCTTCACGGCGGTACGGGTATTCCCGCTGAAATGATTCAGAAGGCTATTGCTCTTGGCGTTTCCAAAATCAACGTAAACACCGAGTGCCAGCTGGCATTTGCCGCTGCCACCCGTAAGTACGTGGAGGAAGGAAAGGACTTGGAGGGCAAGGGCTTCGACCCCAGAAAGCTTCTCGCTCCCGGCGTTGCCGCTATCAAGGCAACCGTAAAGGAAAAGATGGAGCTGTTCGGCTCTGTCGGCAAGGCTTGATATAAGACCCACAATACGCTCTTCTTTGGAAGAGCGCATTGCTTTTTGTAAAACGAAAACCACGCGATAGTCGCGTGGTTTTCGTTTTACAAAGAGAAGGGGCTGTCTTGTATAAGGCAGCCCCTTGCTTATGAAATAAATCAGTTAATGGTCTTGACGATGTAAGGAGCCATTTCGGCACGAAGAGCAGCCTCTTCCTCCTCGGCAGCCTTTCTCTCGGCAAGTTTTTCAGCCTTTTCCTGCTCGTAAGCTGCCTTTTCCTCGGCGCGGCGAGCCTCTTCCAGAAGAGCACGGATGGAGAGAGAAATCTTGCGGTTTTCCTCGTCAATAGCGGTAATCTTAACGGTTACCACCTGACCGACAGAGAGAACCTCCTCAACGGAGTTTACCTTCTCCAAGGAAATCTTGGAAATGTGAATCAAGCCGTCAACACCGGGAGCCACCTCAGCAAATGCGCCGAAGGGAGTGATGCTGACAACCTTTGCCTCCATCACCTCGCCAACGGAATGAGCCTTGGCGAACTGATAGAAATCGTCCATCTCCTGGGTCTTGTAGCCAAGAGAAATGCGGGTCTTGTCCTCGCTCAATTCCTTGATGAAGACCTCAATCTGCTGACCGACGGAAACAACCTGGGAGGGATGCTTAATCTTCTTCCAGGAAAGCTCGGTGTTGTGTACCATACCGTCTACACCGCCGATATCAACGAAAGCGCCGTAGTTTACCAGGGTCTTAACGGTACCGGTGAAGTGCTGACCAACCTCAAGAGTAGCACGGATTTCGGCTTCCTTTGCCTTGCGCTCCTCGCGGCGAATGGCACGGATGGAAGCAACGGCACGCTTCTTCTGTCTGTCAACCTCGATGATACGAACCTTCTGGGTGGTACCAACCAGAACGGACAGGTCAGCGCCCTTCTCCAAGTCGGATTGGGAAGCGGGGATGAACACACGGGTGCCGTCAATGTCAATCAAAAGACCGCCCTTGATGGCGTCAACAATCTTGCCCTCAACGGCTTCGCCGCTTTCGGACAGAGCGATAACGGTCTGCCAAGCCTTGTCGTTGTCCACTCTCTTCTTGGAAAGGGTAGCAACGCCCTTGCCGTCATCTACACGGATAACGAATGCGGTGACCTCATCGCCAACTTTAAACAGGGTGTTCAGGTCAACGTTAGCTTCGTCGGTAATCTGGTCATAAGCGATAATGCCTGTTACCTTAGCGCCGAGGTCAAGGTAGACTTCGGTCTTGTTAATTTCAGTAACAATACCGGTGACGGTTTCTCCTGTATGTAAAGTTTTAAGGGATTCTTCTAACAGTTCTGCAAAATTTTCGGACATAACTTTATATACCTCCATAATTATACCGCTCGGCGTCGATGCGCCTGCGGCTATTCCGACGTGATAAATATTTTTCGGTGGAAAGTCCTTTGGAAGCTCCTTGACGGATTCAATCCAAAGGGTGGTAGTGCAGTTCTCCCTGCAAATCTCGTAGAGCTTGCGGGTGTTGGAGCTATCCCGTCCACCGACAACCACCATAGCGTCACAAGCGGCAGAAAGTGCCGCAGCTTCGCTCTGTCTTTTCTCGGTTACATCGCATATTGTATCAAAAATTTTCGCATTTGTACATAGTTTTTTGATAAATTTTTGCGTTTTTTTCCATTCTTGGATATTCTGCGTAGTTTGAGCGGCTAAAATCACTTTTTTTTCGTCATTTTGCCGAAGGGAAATGAAGGAAAATATCTCCTCCGCCCGGGGAGAAGCTACAGCCTCGCCTTCCGCGTAGCTCATAATCCCCTTGACCTCGGGATGGTCGGGGGAGCCAAGGAGGGCAAAGAGGGATTCCTCGTTGGTTTCCTCGCTTGCAATGCGGTGAATTTTCTTGACGAAGGGGCAGGTCATATCGTGAAGCGAAAAGCCCTCGTATAGGGCGCGAAGCCCCAATAGGCGCGCCTCGTCCTCCTTGGGAATACCGTGGGCGCGAATGACGAAAATACAGGGAATACCCTCTGCCTTCGCCTTCAGAACCGCCGCCTCTGCCTCGGATAGGGAAATGGCGCAAACGCCCCTCTCCTCTAACTGCTTGATGTATATGGGATTGTGAATCAGCTCGCCGACGGTGTAAATGGCGGCTTTGCCCTTGTAGGTGTCTATCAGCGCCTCCACGCAGTCGGTGGCGCGCTTTACGCCAAAGCAAAAGCCTGCGTGCTTGGCTATGGTAACGTGTGCCATAAAAATCCTTTCTGCCGTTTTTGAAAGGGAAGGGTTAAAGGGAAATACGGCTGCGAATAATCTCTAACGCCTTTTGATAGGTGCCCTCCAAATCCAAATCGGAGTTGTCAAGCAAAATGGCGTCCTTGGCGGCAACGGCAGGGGCAACCTTGCGGCTACTGTCGTTTTGGTCGCGCTCCTTCATTTCCGCTAATACCTTTTCATAGGGCTCGTGAATACCCTTTTGCGCCAGTTCCTCGGTGCGGCGCCGTGCGCGCGCCTCCAAGGAAGCGGTCAAAAAGATTTTAACGTCAGCATCGGGGAAAATCACCGTGCCGATATCCCGTCCGTCCATAATGACGCTGGTGGTCTTGGCAATATCCCTTTGGGTGTCCAAAAGGAAGGTACGCACCTCAGGAATAGCGGAAACCTTGGAGGCGTACATAGAGATTTCGGGGGTGCGAATGCTGTCGCCAACAGCTTCGCCGCAAAGATAAATCTCCTGCTTGCCGTTTTCAAATTTCATTTGCAGGGAAACGGAGGGAAGGGCAGCTATAACCCCTTCTGCTTCGTCGGGAGAAACGCCGTTATTCTTCATATACAGACCGATAGAGCGATACAAGGCGCCCGTATCCACGTATACGATATTCAAGCCCTGTGCGATTTTTTTCGCCAGGGTGCTTTTGCCCGCACCGCTGGGACCGTCTAATGCAATTTTGTAAAACATATGATTGGCTGTCCTTTCAATGTGTTGTCGATGTTAACCGTTTTGCGCGGCAACGCTTCCCGCCAAATGCCCTGTCGAAAAGGCGATTTGCAGGTTAAAGCCGCCTGTATAGGCGTCTACGTCCATCACCTCGCCTGCGAAAAAGAGATTTTCCACTAAGCGCGACATCATATTCTTAGGGTTGATTTCCTTCACGGAAATGCCGCCCGCGGTGACGATTGCCTCCGCAATGGGGCGGAAGCCCGAAAGGGGAATGCGGAAGCCCTTGATGACCTGTAGCACTGTCCTTCTTTCCTCCTTGGTAATCAGGTTGACCTTCTTTTCGGGAGGAATGCCCGTTCTTTTGATGACCACGGGAATCATCTTGGCAGGTAAAAGGTCCGAAAGCGCGTGGGAAAAATTGCGGTTGCAGTATTTTTCAAAATCGGATAACAGGCGTCGGTCCAAGGTCTTTTCGTCCAAGGCGGGCTTCATATCAATCACCGCCTCTATCTTCGAAAAATTGGGGGAAGGAAGGTGGGCGGTGGAGGAAAGCACCATAGGGCCCGTCAGCCCGAAATGGGTGAACATCATCTCGCCGAAATCCTCGTAAAGCGTCTTGCCGTTTTCCTTGCTTACAAGGCGGAAGCCTACGTTTTTAAGGGAAAGCCCCTGCATAGCCGCACAGTCGGGCGAAGGGGAGGACAAGGGAACGAGGGAGGGGCGCAAGGGGGTTACGGTATGCCCAAGGGCTGTTGCCAGACGGTGCCCCGAGCCATCAGAGCCCGTTTGGGGATAGGAGGCGCCGCCCGTTGCCAGAATAACGGCGTCAAAGGCGTATTCCTTATCCGCAAGAATGCCTGCGACTTTCCCGTCCTCTACCAGAATTTTACGCACGCGCTCGTGGCAAAAAACGGCGCCCTTTGCAAAGCGCAACAGCGCCTCGGCAACATCGGCTGCCTTGTCGGATACGGGAAACACGCGGTTTCCTCTCTCGGTTTTCAAGGGAACGCCTAAGGCTTCAAAGAGCGCCTTGGTGTCATCGGGAGTAAAAAGCGAAAGCGCCGTATACAGAAAGCGGGGGTTGGAGAGTACGTTGCCCAAAAAATCGGCAACGGAGCAGTCATTGGTCAGATTGCACCGACCCTTGCCCGTAATCCGCAGCTTTTTCATAGGTCTGTCGCTATGCTCAAACAGTGTCACCTGGGCGCCCTCCGCCAAGGCGACTCCCGCCGCCATCATACCGGCGGCACCGGCGCCGATAACGGCTATTTTTTTAGTGCTTTTCATACACGTCGTACTCGTCCCAAAGGCGTTCAAGCTTGTCAAAGCGCGCGGCAATGGCTTGACGGCGGCGTTGGGTCAATGCCACCAGTATGGCGTTCAGAATACTCATAGGCGCCACCAGGGAGTCCACGAAGGACGCCATATCGCTCTGTGCGGTCAGGACGCAGTTGGCGTGCTCACACAGGGGAGAAAGGGGAGAGTCGGTCAAGGCGATAACCTCCGCACCCTCGCCCTTGGCGTAGTTGACGGCGTTGAGAATTTTCTTGGAATAACGGGGGAAGGAAATGGCAAAAAGCACATCCCCCTTGTCAATAGGCAGAATCTGCTCGAAGACCTCGCTGGACGAGGAGGAGCGGATAAGCTTTACGTTGTCAAAAATCAGCTCTAAGTTGAAGTTTAAGAAATAAGCAAGGGTAGAGGAGGAGCGAGCACCGAAAATATAGATGTTTTTGGCTGCCAAAAGCGTGTCTACCGCCTGGTTGAATGCCTCGCGGTCCGTATGATCCAAGGTAAACTTGATGCGCTCTCTGTCGGCGTTCAGAACGGCGTCCAGCAAATCGCTGTTTCCAATACGCATCTCGGTTATGGCAATACGCTGATTGGGGGTCAGCTTGGTGCGAACCAGCTCCTGAATGGCGTGCTGCATTTCGGGGTATCCGTCATAGCCAAGCTCGTTGGCAAAGCGCACAACGGTAGACTCCGATACGTGACAAAGCTCGCCCAGCTTTGCCGCCGTCATATAAGCCGCCTTGTCATAGTCATTCATAATGGCTTCCGCAATCCGCTTCTGTCCCTTGGAAAAGGAGGGGGATTTTTCGGAAATGATTTTGGCAATATCCTTTTTGGCTTCCATTTGCCTTAACCTGCCTTTGCTTTCGTTTTATTTTTGAAGCGCCAGCGCAATGCGGCGAAGCGCCTCGTCCTTGCCGATAACCTCCATAATCTCGGTAGCGCCTCCGGGCGTAACGGCAAGACCCGAAACGGCAATACGCAAGCACCACATAACGGCGCCCGACTTACAGCCTAACTCCTCCGCTACCTTCAAAAGAAGGGCATAAAGGGTATCGTTGTCAAAGGATTCTGCTTTTTCCAGAAGGGGAAGCGCCAGCGTCAGAACCTCCTTGGCAAGCTCGGGGGTCACCTTGTTCTTCTTGTTGATAAAGAGAGAAGTGTCATATTCGGGCAGAGCAAGGAAGAAGGCGCTCTTTTCCGCAACCTCCGAGAGCTTGCCAATACGGCCCTGGAGCAAAAGCAACAGCTTTTCAAGGTCGAGTCCCGCGGGCAGCTCGAAGGTGGCATAGGGCTTGACAAGCGCCAGATACTCCTCCTTGGGCAGCTTCTTGATGTATTCGCCGTTGAACCAGAGAAGCTTGTCAAAATCAAAGACGGCAGGAGATTTATTGATGGCCTCTACCGTAAAGACGGACTTTAACTCTTCCAGCGTGAAGAATTCCGTGGTTGCATCCTCACCCTTGGGGCACCAGCCCAAAAGGGCGATATAGTTGATAATAGCCTCGGGCAGATACCCGTCAGCCACCAAATCCTGGAAGGAAACGGCGCCGTGGCGCTTAGACAGCTTAGAAACGCTGCCATCCTCGTTCTTGCCCATCAGAAGGGGCAAATGCACGTAAACGGGACGGGGCCAGCCAAAGGTATCGTACAGCAGCGCGTATTTGGGGGTGCTGGTCAGATATTCGCTTCCGCGTACCACGTGGGTGACGCCCATCAGATGGTCGTCCACTACGTGAGCAAAGTTATAGGTGGGGTATCCGTCTGCCTTCATCAGAATCTGGTCCTGCAGCTCCCGGTTGTCGCAGCCGATTTCGCCAAAAACGGCGTCGGTGTAGGTGGTGCGCCCCTCCAAGGGCATCTTCTGACGGATAACGAAGGGGAGTCCTGCCGCCAGGTTCTTTTCAACCTCTTCCTTGGAAAGGTTGCGGCAATGGCGGTCATAGCCACCCGTAGCATCCTCCTCGTGAAGCTGCTCCAAGCGTTCCTTGGTGCAGAAGCAGTAGTAGGCGTGTCCGCTCTCTACCAGTTGCTTGGCGTATTCCATATAAATGGGCTTGCGCTCACTTTGAATGTAAGGACCGTGCTCGCCTCCCACGTCGGGACCCTCATCGTAAAGCAGACGGGTCTGTGCCATGGTGGACTTAATCACGTCCTCTGCTCCCGTTACCAGTCTTTCACGGTCTGTGTCCTCAATACGCAAGATGAAGCAGCCGTCATCGTGCTTGGCAATCAGATACGCATAAAGAGCGGTGCGAAGGTTGCCGATGTGCATATATCCCGTAGGGCTGGGCGCAAAGCGGGTTACCGTATTTCTGTTCATAAGTAATGCCTTTCTTTTGTTTGTTGCCGCCGATTGAAAAAACGAAAAAACGGCAAAATAATTCACTAATCTATTATAGCACAAAAGAAAAGCGCCGTCAACCGATTTCCCAAATATTTGTGAAAAAAAGGTGAAGGGCATTCCTTGACAGAGCAGGCGAAAGGTTGTATAATAGAAAGAAGAACGATGCCTCCTGTTATGAATAGGGCAAAGGAAAAGGGAAGAAGGGAGAAGCGCTATGAAAAAGCAAGCGGAGCGCACGGTGTTGCACTGTGACTGCAATAGCTTTTTTGCCTCGGTCGAGGCGGTGGATTCTCCTTCCTTGCAAGAGGTGCCTATGGCGGTGGCAGGGGATAAGGAAGCGCGGCACGGCATTATCCTTGCCAAAAACGAGCTGGCGAAGAAATACGGCGTCAAAACCGCCGAAACCATCTGGTCGGCAAAGCGAAAATGTCCCTCCCTGGTTCTGGTGCCGCCCCATCACGAAAAATACGCCCTCTTTTCTGCCCGTGTGCGCCGTATTTACGAGCGCTATACCGATTTGGTAGAGCCCTTCGGTATGGATGAGGCTTGGCTTGACGTAACGGGGAGCAAGGCGCTTTTCGGCGACGGCTACGCCATCGCCGAGTCTATACGGCAAGCGGTAAAGGAGGAAATCGGCATCACCGTTTCGGTGGGCGTTTCCTTCAATAAAACCTTTGCTAAGTTAGGAAGTGACTATAAGAAGCCTGACGCCGTCACGGTTATCAGCCGCGAAAATTATCGGGACATTGTGTTCCCCCTGCCCGTGGACTCTCTTTTGTTTATCGGCAAGCAAACGGCAGAGGCGCTCCTTTCCTGTAATATTCGCACCGTGGGGGATTTGGCAATGGCAAGCCCCGCCTTTCTGCGGAGCCGCTTCGGCAAGGTGGGAGAGCAGCTTTATCTTGCCGCCAACGGGGAGGAGAACAGCCCCGTTGCCTCCATTTATGATAAAACCGATGCCAAAAGTGTTGGCAACGGTATGACCTTCTGCCGTGATATTTCGACGCACGATGAATGGAAATTAGGCATTTATAGCCTGGCAGAGGACGTAGCGCACCGCCTGCGGAAGCAGAAAATGCAATGCACCACCGTGTCTGTCACCGTCCGCACCCCCAATTTGAAAACCTTTTCCAAGCAGAAAGGCATCTCACCTGCCACAAATATTGCCAGGGAAATAGCCGAGCGCGCGATGGAAATTTTAGAGGGCGCCGTCACTCCCGGCTCCCCCATCCGTATGCTGACGGTGACGGCAATGAACCTCGTCAAGGAGGGGGAGGGTGCCGAGCAGATGGATTTCTTCGGGGAAGACGGTGACCCAAAGCGAGAGAAAACCGCGCGGCTGGAAACGGCGGTAGAGGGAATTCGCTCCCGCTTCGGTCACGGGGCGATGACGATGGGCGCCGTCCTTGGTAACGATATCGGTATTGATGGCGGCAAGAGCAAAAGGACCGCCGAGGAAGACGGAAAGGGAAAGAAATGATAGAGGAAAGACATATCGAAGCGCTGTATGAGGACGGCGACATTCTGATAATCCATAAGCCCGTTGGCTTGCTTTCCGCCCCGTCACGGGATGAGGAAAACTCCGCTTCCTTTCTGTTACGGGAAAAGGGGAAGGACGGTTTTCCCGTTACCCCCGTCAACCGCTTGGACAGAAACGTGGGCGGCTTGATGATGCTGGTAAAAAATCGCGCCGCCGCCGCTTATTTTTCGTCGGCTGTGGCAAGGCACGAGGAATTCGTGAAGGAATACCTGGCGGTTCTGGAGGGAAGCCCCGACGAGAAGGAGGGAACGCTTACCGACCTTTTGTTCAAGGATTCCGCCAAAAACAAAACCTTCGTGGTAAAAAGAATGCGTAAGGGGGTCAAGGAAGCCTCCCTGTCCTACCGTGTCTTGGAGGAAAGGGAGGGGCTTTCCTTGGTTCTTGTGCGCCTGCATACGGGCAGAACCCACCAGATTCGGGTGCAGTTCGCTTCCCGTAGGCTCCCCCTTTACGGGGATGGAAAATACGGCGCTAAGGGTAAGGACACCCCCGCGCTTTACTCCCATAGACTCAGCTTTTTGGACAGAAAAGGGAACAGGCAGACGCTTGCCGCGCTTCCACCTCTTGCATACCCCTGGTCGCTTTTTTCGTGCTTGACGGAGAAGAAAGGAACGAACGATGAAGAATAAGCAGCTTTCCGCCATGGCGATGGCGTTTTTGGGCAACGTGATTTTTGGCTTCAGCTTTCTGTTTTCAAAAATGGCGTTTTCCTTGACCTCCGTTTCCGTTACCCCCTTTATTCTGCTTTCCTATCGCTTTTTAATCGCCTTTTTGGTGATGAACGTCATCCTGCTTTTTCGCCCCTCGCTTCTGTCCCTTCGGGGCAAAAAATGGTGGCGGCTGCTGCTTTTGGGGCTTTTACAGCCCGTGGCGTATTTTATCTTTGAAAACTACGCCCTGCAGCAGACCAACACGGTGCTTTCCGCCGTGATGATTGCCTTGGTGCCCGTGGTTTCCTTGCTTTTGGGGCTTGTTTTTCTCCGTGAAAGACCGACGGTTCTGCAGGTGATTTGCTCGGTGGTGTCTGTGGTGGGCGTTGCCTTGATTTCTCTTGGAGATACAGCTGAGGGCAAGGCATCCTTCTGGGTGTTTTTGCTGTTGCTCGGCGCTATGCTTTCGGCGGCAGGCTTTAATTTCGTCAGCCGAAAAACCTCAACGGAGTTCACCTCCTTTGAGCGCACCTACGTGATGTTTTTGCTGGCAAGCGTGGTCTTTACCGTCCTTGCCCTTATCGAAAACAGAAGCGATTTATCGCGGATAGTCCTGCCTCTCGCGGAAACGGAATTTTTAATTTCTATCGCCTTTTTGGGGCTTTTCTCCTCGGTTTTTGCCTTTTTCTCCGTCAATTACGCCAATACCCACCTGACTCTGACACGCTCCACCGCCTTTTCCAATATCACGACGGTGGTGTCCCTCTTGGCAGGTGTTCTGATACTCCGTGAGGAGCATTCCGTCCTGGCGCTTTTTGCCGCCGTGCTTATCGTGGTTGGGGTTTGGGGTGTACAGCACTTCGCCCACCGCGAAGCGCAAAAATAAGGAAAATCCGCCGTAAAAGAATACGAATTTTACAATAGAAAGGGAACTACCATGGCATATGATGCCGGCATGTTAACTGTCGTCTTAAAAGAAATTTCCGACGCCTGCTTGGGCTTGCGCGTGGAAAAAATACACCAGCCGACCAAGGACGAGGTGGTGCTGCTGATGCGAGGCAAGAGGCTCTCCTTGAACGTGGGCTCCGTTTGCCCCCGTATCGCCTTGACGGAGATTACCAAGGATAACCCTGCCTCGCCGCCTATGTTCTGTATGCTCCTGCGGAAGCATCTTTGCCCTGCCGTTCTGTTGCAGGTAGAGCAGTGTGGCTTTGACCGTGTTTGCCGTCTGACCTTTTCAGGACGGGACGAAATGGGCTTTTTGTCAGAGAAGCATCTGTACGCCGAGCTGATGGGCAAATACAGCAATCTTATTATCACAGACGATAAGGAGAAAATCATCGCCGTTCTGAAGCCCGTGGATTTCTCGGACAGCGAGGTGCGCCAGCTTTTGCCCGGCTTGACCTATCGGCTTCCCGCGGCACCTGCCAAAAGAAACCCCTTGCTGGCAACCGAGGCGGAGCTTGGCACCCTGTTAGATGCCGCCTCTCCCGATAAAAGCCTTTCCCGATTTCTCTCCGATTCCTACGGCGGCACCGCCGCCCCCGTGTTCAAGGAAATTGCCTTCCGCGCTACGGGGAAGGCGGACGCCTTGGTGCGTGATGCGGATTCTAAAAGGCTTTCTGCCGTGTTTTTAGAGTGGTTTTCTTCTCTTGCGACAGGCAACGTGACGCCAACGCTTATGCGAAACGAAAAGGGCGAGGGCGTGGAATACGGCTATTTTCCTCTCACCTATTTGCCCGATGCAAGGGGGGAGAGCTATCCCTCCTTTGCCACCCTGTTCGATGCTTATTTCGGAGAACGGGAAAGAATCGCGCGCATTCATCTGCGCGCCCAGGATTTGCTTCGCCTGGTGACCCACACCAAGGCGAAGCTGGAAAAGAAGCTGTCCTTACAGCGTGAGGAATTTGAAAGCTCCTCTCAGGCGGAAAGCCATCGAAAAACGGGGGATTTGATTACCGCCAATCTTTACCGCTTGAAAAAGGGAATGACCTCCTTTACTGCCGTTGATTACAAGAGCGAGGAGCCAAGCGAGGTAACCGTTGCGTTAGATAGCCGCTATACCCCTGCGCAAAACGCCCAACGGGCGTACAAGCTCTACGCCAAGGCGAAAAAAGCAAGGGAAATTCTGGCTGAGCAGGTGGCGATAACCGAAAAGGAGCTTGCCTATATGGAGAGCGTTCTGCATTTCTTGGAGGCGGCGGAAACGGAAGCGGACTTAGCGGAAATCCGCGAGGAGCTGTACGGGGCTGGCTACGCCTCAAAAATGCGCCGCTATACGCCGCAAAAAATGCCAAAGCCGCAGCCGTATCGGTATAAAACCTCGGGTGGCTACCGTGTACTGTGCGGACGCAACAACCTGCAAAATGACCTATTGACCTTCAAAACGGCAGGGAAAACGGACGTCTGGTTCCACGTTAAGGGCATTACGGGCGCCCACGTGATTTTGTTCACCGAGGGGGAGGAGCCCTCCGAGCAGGATTACACCGAGGCGGCTGAGATTGCCGCCTACCATTCCTCCGCTACTGCTGATACGGTGGCAGTGGATTACACCCAGGTGAAAAACGTCAAGAAGCCGCCTGCCTCAAAGCCGGGCTTCGTTACCTATAAAACCAACTACACCGCCTACGTGCATAAGCCCGACAGCGTGGCGCATTTACGGGCTGAGTAAAGGAGAAGCATCTTGGTAGATTTGTTATCGTTACAAAAGCATTTTATTTTACAGCATCTGAAGGAAGGGGACGTGGCCGTGGACTTCACGATGGGGAACGGCAACGATACGCTCTTTTTATCCAAAACCGTGGGCAAGGAGGGAAGGGTGTATGCCTTCGATATCCAGGAAAGCGCCCTTGCCTCCACCCAAACGCGCCTGAAGGAGGCGGATGCCCCCGAAAACTATACCTTGATTTGCGCCTCCCACCACCGTGTGAAGGAGTTTGTCACCGAGCCCATTAAGGCAGGTATGTTTAACCTTGGATATCTGCCGGGGAGCAATAGAAAGCAGGTGACAACTATGCGGGAAACTACCCTACCTGCCGTGATGGCGGCGGTAGAGCTTTTGTCGGCAGACGGTATTCTGCTGATTGCCGTATATCCGGGGCACGAGGAGGGGCGCCTTGAGGGCGAAATGCTCCTTGCGCATTTTAAGGAGTACGACAGACGCCATATCTGCGTATCCTGCTTCCGTATCGTCAATTCGCCTACCTCCCCCTTCTTTTTTATCGTGGAGAAAAAATAAAGAAAAAAGATAGAAAAAATTTTTCTTTTTCGCTTGACAAACGGAAAAATGTATGCTATACTCTGTAAAGTGTTTTGCTTTACATCTGAAAAAGGAAAGATACAATGTTTGAAAAAAACCTTCAAATCGCCTTTTTGCTGGACTTTTACGGAGATGTTTTGTCTGAGCACGACAGAACGATTTTGGAGCTGTACTACGGCGAGGACCTTTCTCTTGCGGAGATTGCGGATAGCATCGGCATCTCGCGGCAGGGCGTGCGTCACATCATCAAAAAGGGAGAAGAAAATCTCCTCTTTTTGGAGGAGCGGCTTCATCTCGCCAATCATTATCAGCAAATGAAGGGTGCTGCCGAGGAATTGCTTCGGCTTTCCTCTGCCTTGGAGGAGGGAGGCGACTCTGCCATCCTGATAGAAAAAATGCGTTCCTGCGCGGAGCTGATATTAGAAAAAAACCAAAGCTAAGGAGGATTGCTTATGTTTCAGAATTTAACCGAAAAGCTGAGCGCCGCCTTAAGGAGGTTTCGCAATAAGGGTAAGCTGACCGAGGCAGACGTGCGCGAGGGTATGCGCGAGGTAAAGCTGGCGCTCTTGGAGGCAGACGTAAACTTCAAGGTTGTCAAGGACTTTGTCAAGAGCGTAACCGAGCGTGCCGTTGGTGAAACGGTGCTGGAAAGCCTTTTGCCCGCCCAACAGATTGTGAAGATTGTCCACGAGGAGCTGATAGCTCTGATGGGCAGCGAGTCCCCGAAGCTCGAGATTTCCTCCCGTCCGCCCACGGTGGTGATGATGGTAGGTCTGCAGGGCGCGGGTAAAACCACGCACGCGGCAAAAATAGCGGGTATGTACAAAAAGAAGGGCAAAAGCCCCCTGCTTGTCGCCTGTGACGTATACCGTCCCGCTGCCATTCAGCAGTTAGAGGTGGTAGGGCAGTCCCTGCAAATTCCCGTTTTCCAGATGGGAACGGAGGTTTCTCCCGTTAAAATCGCTCGCGAGGGCGTGGAATATGCCCGTAAGCACGGGCACGATTTGGTCTTTATCGATACGGCAGGCCGCTTGCAGATAGACGAGGTCCTAATGCAGGAGCTGAAGGACATTCAGACGGCAGTTTCTCCCACCGAAATCCTTCTCGTAATTGATGCGATGACAGGACAGGAGGCGGTGAACGTTGCCAAGGCGTTTAACGAGCTTTTGGATATCAGCGGCGTGGTTTTAACCAAGTTAGACGGTGATGCCAGAGGCGGCGCCGCTCTGTCGGTGCGCTACGTAACGGGCAAGCCCATTAAGTTTATCGGAACGGGCGAGAAGATGGATATGATTGAGCTGTTCCATCCCGACCGTATGGCTTCCAGAATCCTTGGAATGGGCGACGTTCTTTCGCTTATTGAAAAGGCGGAGGAGGCAATTGACCAGAAAAAAGCCGCTGAAATGGAAAAGAAGCTGCGTGAGGCAACCTTCACGCTGGACGATTTTCTGGATCAGATGCATCAAATCAAAAAAATGGGAAATATCGAGCAGCTGCTTTCCATGCTGCCGGGCGTCAAGCCGGGTGCCTTGAAGGATATTTCCATGGATGAATCCCGTTTGGCGCAAACGGAGGCAATCATTCTTTCTATGACCCCCAAGGAAAGAATGCAGCCTGAGCTGATTAACGGCTCTCGTCGCCGCCGTATTGCGGCAGGCTCGGGAACGACGGTCGAGGACGTTAACCGTCTTTTGAAGCAGTTCGACCAGATGAAGAAAATGATGAAGCAGATGACGGGCTCCTCCCGTCGGCACGGCTTCGGCAACGGTATGCGGTTGCCCTTTTAACCTGTTTATCAAAAAATAAAAATACAAATTTTTCGGAGGAAAAAACAAATGGCAGTTAAAATCAGACTTAGAAGAATGGGCGCTAAGAAGGCTCCCTTTTACCGTGTAGTGGTAGCAGACAACCGTTATCCCCGTGATGGCAAGTTCATCGAGGAAATCGGTTACTACGATCCTATGAAGGAGCCCGCCGTTATCAGCATCGATACCGAGAAGGCTAACGATTGGATTAAGAAGGGCGCACAGCCTACCGATACCGTAAAGGCGCTTTTGAAGAGAACCCAGTCCGCAGAATAATAGGGCATCATTGACTTTTAAGACAAGGCATTGAAACATCAAATTAGAAGGGCGTTTTTCATTAGAAAAACAGAAAACAGTCATGGATTATAAAAAACTTTTGACCGATATCGCCCGTGCTATTGTTGATTCGCCCGACCAGGTTTGCGTGACCGAAACGGTTGAAGGCAACGACGTCAAGCTGCTTTTAACGGTTGCTCCCGAGGATACGGGAATGGTTATCGGCAGACACGGAAAAATCGCAAAGGCGATTCGTACAATGATGAAGGCCGCCTCTGTTGGGAACGGTCATCACGTCACAGTAGAAATCGAATAAAAAGCAACGCCACCGAGGGCTTTGACCTCGGTGGCGTTTTTTTTATAAAATTTCCAAAAAAATGTTTACTTATTTCCTTTATTATGCTATAATTATTAGTAATAAATTATCTATGCCGAAAATGGGGACGCAGGCGCCCCCCCAATGCGGCGACAAGAGGTAAAATGGGACTGTTCAGCAAGCTTGGCTTCAAAAAAACGTCCACGGGAGAGCAGCATAGCGCCGCCCTTCACGGACAAGCCATTAAATACGTAACGGAGCGCATAGGTGAGGAGGACATCGTGGTAGGGCGCGGCGGCTCCATTTCCGTGCGCAACGGAGAGCTTTTGCTTTTCTCCTCGGATAAAATCCTGCTGCGCGCTGACCTCAAAACCCTGGATGCTTCTTATCTTTTGTCGGGGGATGGCGTTATACTGACGGCACCCAACAAGGACGAGGACGGAAAAGAGAGAAAATATATCGCCTATTTCGTGTATTACAGAAAGTAAGATAGGAGTTAATATGGGCTTCATTTATCAGTTGTGCCGTGCTTTGCGCGCCGTGAACGGAAAATTCCGTCCCAGAACGGCGGCAATCATTCTGGCAGGCGGTGAAGGGCTTCGGATGCAAACGCAGAACGGCGAAACCAAGCAAATGCGTTATGTTGACGGAAAGCCTGTGGTGGTGCATAGCCTTTTAGCCTTTGAGCGCTCTCCCTATATTGACGAAATTGTCTTAGTTACCCGCAAGGAGGAAAAGGAGAGAATCAAGACCTGGCTTGCGGAATACAAAATCGGGAAGGTGTCCAAAATCGTTTTGGGCGGCGATACCAGACAAAAGTCTGCCGAAAACGGACTTGACGCCATCTCCCCTTCCATGAAATTCGTTGCCATTCACGACGCCGCGCGCTGTCTTATCACCCCCGAAATGATTGGCAAGGTTATCTCTGCCGCCTATGCCCACCGTGCGGCAAGCGCGGGAGCGCCCGTCACCGATACAGTGAAGGAAACGGACGTGAATGGGTATGTGCTTAAAACTCCCGACAGAGCCACCCTTTGGGCGGCGCAAACCCCTCAGGTCTTTCAGACCTCTCTGTACCGTGTAGCCGTAGAAACAGCGAAAAAGGCGTCCTTCGCCGCCACCGATGACAATATGCTGGTGGAGCGATTGGGACAAACGGTGAAAATGGTTGACTGCGGCAGAGAAAATATAAAAATCACCACCCCCGTGGATTTGATTTTAGCGGAGGCAATTTTAGAAAACCGCCGCAAAAAATGACGCAAAGGAAAGGGAAAACAATGCTATACAGAATCGGGCACGGCTATGACGTGCATCGCCTGGTAGAGGGCAGAGCCTTGGTGCTGGGAGGCGTTTTTGTGCCGCACAACCTTGGGCTTTTGGGACATTCGGATGCGGACGTTTTGCTGCACGCCGTAATGGATGCGGTGCTTGGCGCCTTGGCGCTTGGCGACATCGGGCGTCATTTTCCCGATTCTGATGAAAAATACCGCGGTATTTCCAGCCTGCTTCTGGCTAAGGAGGTTGCCGCGTTGATGAAGGAAAAGGACTATGTCATCGGCAATATTGACGCCACCGTCATTGCCGAGCGTCCAAAGCTTTTGCCCTACATATCCGCTATGCGGCAGAATATAGCCGATGCCTTCGGCACCGACCTTGATACCGTCAACGTCA
>JAFTSW010000066.1 GCA_017467085.1 Clostridia bacterium
AGCCCTCCCTGTGTTCTTTATTCTGCTCGCGCTTATTGGCTTTGTTGCCTACGGATAGTATAGCATAAACCTTCCGAATTGTCAAACGGAAAGGGGAAGTGTCAAAAGGAAGGCAAGGAGCCCCTGTAAGAGCTTAAAGGGCAGATACCAAGGGGCAGAGAGCCCTGCGCCTTGCCATATTTCCTTGCCTTGGAAATAAACCGAAATACCAGAAAAGCAAATGGCAAAAGCACAAAAGGAGGGACGAAGAAGGGAAAGGCTTCCCGTAATAAAGGCGCTGGCGGAGCCGATTTCAAAAATAGAAAGCACAAGGGCTTTGATATAAGGATGAATAAATAAAGGGAAGAGTAACGCGGATAACGCTGAGAAAAATAAAACGAAGCCGCATACCGATAGCATATTTTTGGCGGCGGCAGGAATACTCTCCACCAAGGAAAAGCGATTTTGCGGTAAGGAAACGGTATCTTTTTGGGAGGATACCGCTCTTTTTTTCGTGAATAAATGCAAAAGAATACCGAAAAAGAGCGAAACTGTCAGCTGAATCCCGTACAAAAGCACCCCCGTTTGTATCGAGCCCAAAAGACCGCCAACACACCCAACGGCGAAGGCGGGACCTGTATTGTTGGCGTAAAGCAAAAGGCGCTCTGCCTCTTCCTTGGAGATGGAGCCAGCCGCATATCCCTCGGCAATCTGTTTAACGCCCATAGGAAAGCCCAAGAGCAGTCCCCCAAGGTATGCGCCTGCCCCACGCGGGCTAACGCCTAAAAGCAGGGAAAAGGGCCGTGCCAAAAGGGATAGCAGCGACTGCCCCTCCTTGGTTTTGGATAGAAGGTCGGAAAGAATAAAAAAAGGAAAAAGAGAAGGCACTAAGGAGGATAGACAAACGGATAAGGCTTGGCGCGTCGCCTCGCCTAAAAGTCCAATATGACGAAACGCCCAGATGAAAAGAACGGCAATCCCGATTTGTATTGGCAAGTGGGACGCTCTTGGTTTGGTTTTGGGAAGCATGAAGCACCTTTCTACATCATAGAATAAAGAGAAGCAAACACTTATTTTTATGAAAATAAGAGGGGTATTATGAGAAAAAAAGAAAAGAAAGCGCATGCGCCTTCCCCCATTTCGGTGCTTTCGCCGCACAGAATGGAGCTTTCCTTTGAAAAAAAGGGAAAGCGGGTGCTGTGGAGGGGGTTAAGCGTATTACAGTCTGTCACGAGGATAGAGTAGAGCTTTTGACGGCAGAGGAGCGGATGGTCTTTGAAGGAATGGCGCTTCATACCGTTGCCTATACGGGCGGCGCTATGGAAATTGTGGGAGATATTCGGGAAATTGCCTTTTCTTCTGGCGAGGCTGAAGGGTAAAAGGGAGGTCATATGGCAAAATCGAAAAAAGAAAGAGGGCGCATTCCCTTTTGGTACCGCTTGTTCGGGTATGCGGTGCTTCATTTTGAGGAAGAGCATCGCACCGCCGTGCTGAACGCCGTTCTGACGGCGGGCTTGCCGCTTTTTGCCCAAACGGAAACGAGTATTTCCGTACCGCAGGGGGCGCGTTTGGCCTGGGAGAAGGCGTTGACGGAGCGGCAGATTGTCACCTCCGTTACCCAAGGGGGACTTCCTACGCTTTTGAAGCGCTACCGCCTGCGGGTCGGTTTGGTGTTAGGCGCACTTTTGGCGGCGCTTGTATTGTTCCTCGGTGCCTCGGTGGCGTGGGATGTGGAGGTAGAAGGCGCAAGGACGCTTTATCCCTCGGATATTGAGGCAGATTTAGCGGCGATGGGGGTCGGTATTGGTAGCTTTTTTCACAATATGGATTTTGAAGCGGCTTGTAATGAGTATCGTCTGCGGCACCCCGAGGTTGCCTGGATGGGAATATACAGGCAGGGAACTGTTTTGCGAGTCAAAATATTGGAAACGGATATTGCCGCCGAGGAGGAAAGGCCCCTATATGCCAATATCGTGGCGGCGGCAGACGGGGTGATTGAAAGTGTCGCCGTTATCCACGGAACGGCAGTAGTCAAGGCGGGACAGTCAGTGAAAAAGGGGGATTTGTTGGTCAGCGGACTCTTAAAGGGGGATGGAGTCGAGTCCTTCGTTTGCGCCGAGGCAGAGGTGATAGGGCGTCGGGAGGAGTCTATTTCCGTTTTCGTTCCCTATGAGCAGACAAGGAGTATCCAGGGAGAACGGGTTTTAGAGCGATATTTGATAAATTTTTTCGGAAAAACCGTAAATATTTCAATAAATAGTGGAAAAATTCCCGAAAGTTATGGTACAATAGTAAAGGAAGATGGGATAAGCCTCTCAGGAGGACGGCGCTTGCCTGTTTCCGTTACGAGAGTTTTGCGTGTTTCCGTTACAGAGGAGCCCTATCGCCTCTCCCAGGAGGAAGCGACGCGCTTGGCGTATACGCTGTTGAAAAACAAGCTATCTGCGCTTTTGAACGGAGGGAGCCTGCTTTCTAAAAGTATAACAGCAACCGCCACGGAGGAGGGAATCTCCTTGCAGGGGACGGTCAGCTTTTCCTCCAATATTGCAAAGACTCTTCCGTTTTCCGCTCAATAAACAGAAAGGGGCCATCGTGGCAGTACATCGGTATGAAAAAATTTGTGAAAATAGGCTCTTCAAGCGTCTTGGCCTCTGTTTTCGGTATTTGTGACAGAAACGCTCTTGCCTTGGAGGAGGCGCTTGGTGTGCGCCTTGCCAACGAAGGCGAGGAGGGCGTCGAGGAGGACACCGTCTGCATTGAGGGCGCCGATGAGGAGGCGCTGCGCCGTGCGGAGGTTGTTATCAAGTATTTGCGGCAGGTGGTTATTCGCGGCGAAGCGGTGACCGAGCAGGTGCTGCTCTATGCCATCGGTCTTGCTAAGGACGGCGCCTTTGAGGCGCTGGAATCCTTTGGCGCCGATACCGTTTGTATCAGCAACCGAGGCAAGCCCATCAAGCCCAAAACCATCGGGCAGAAGCAGTATGTGGAGGCGATTCGCAAAAACACCGTGGTGTTCGGCGTCGGTCCTGCGGGAACGGGAAAAACCTTCTTGGCGGTGGCAATGGCGGTGGAGGCGCTGCGTAAAAAAGAGGTGGGTAGAATTGTATTGACCCGTCCTGCCGTGGAGGCAGGGGAGCGGTTAGGCTTTCTGCCGGGGGATTTGCAAAGCAAAATTGACCCCTATCTGCGCCCCCTGTACGATGCGCTTTACGAAATGCTGGGCCCCGAAAATTATCAGCACTATGTCGAAAAGAATATGATAGAAATTGCGCCCTTGGCGTATATGCGCGGCAGAACTCTGGACAACTCCTTCATTATTCTGGACGAGGCGCAGAATACCACCAATGAGCAAATGAAAATGTTTCTCACGCGGCTTGGTACAGACTCCAAGGCGGTGGTGACAGGGGACCCCTCCCAAACCGATTTGCCCGACAATCAAAAAAGCGGCTTGACGGTTGCTACAAGAATTTTGAAGGATATTGACGGTATTGCCGTGCATACCTTCACCAACCGTGACGTGGTGCGTCACCGTCTGGTACAGCAAATCATCGCCGCTTATCAAAAGCAGGACAATAAAAAAGGATAAAAGGATGAGTATGATGAAGCACTATACCCCCAAAATGCCAAAATTAAAAATATATTTTTCGGCAGACAAGCCCTATGCCCAGGGATGCTACCTTGTTAAGAAGGTGATTCGCGAGGCAGTGAGAGCAACGCTTTTTTCGGAAGGCTTTGATGCTGATGCCGAGCTTTCGGTGATTTTGTGCGGCGGTGCCCATATCCGTGCGCTGAATAAAAAATTCCGTGAGAAGGATGCGGCAACGGACGTATTGTCCTTTCCCATTTACAGCGAGGAGGAAATTACCGAGCTGAAGGGAAGCACCGAGGAAACGGTAGAGCTTGGCGATATGGTTCTGTCCTTGGAAAGAGCCAAGGAGCAGGCAGAGGAGTTGGGACACAGCTTTCTTCACGAGGTTGCCTTCCTGACGGTGCATTCCGTTTTGCACCTGTTGGGCTATGACCACGAGCGTTCCCCCGAGGAGGAGGAGCGCCAATGCGGGCGGCAGAGAGCCATTATGGAATGGCTTGTCTTTCCCGATGAGAAAGAATAAAAATAAAGACGGAGAAAAAAGGACAGTATGAAGAAAACGGCGTTTATTGCCATCGTTGGTAGACCCAACGTTGGAAAATCCACTCTTTTGAATCATATTCTGGGGGAGAAGATTGCTATCGTATCCAAAAGACCTCAGACAACGAGAAACCGTATCACGGGCATTCACACCGTGGGAGAAAACCAATTTGTGTTTTTGGATACCCCCGGTATGCACCGTCCCAGAACCCGTCTTGGTGACTATATGGTCACCGCCACCAATCACGCCATTGGCGAGGCGGACGCGGTTATTCTGGTGGTAGAGCCCAGAGAAGAGGTAGGGGATATCGAGGCTTCTATGATTGAAAAAATCAAGGAGCAGGGCATTCCCGCTATTCTGGTCATCAATAAAATTGACGCCACCACTGCGGAAAGAACGGCAAAAACCATTGAGGCATATGCCGCCGCATATTCCTTTGACGCCGTGGTGCCTACCGTGGCGAAGTCGGGCAAAAACGTGCCCGCGCTGTTGGAGGAGTGCGAAAAATACTTAACCGAAAGCGAATGGTTCTTCTCGGACGAGATAGTCACCGACCAGCCCGAGCGGCAGATAGCGGCGGAAATTATCCGAGAAAAGATGCTTCGTCTTTTGAGCGATGAAATTCCTCACGGAACGGCTGTGGTAATCGAAGCATTCGAGGAGAAGCCCAAGCTTTTGAAAATCCGTGCGGAAATCTTTTGCGAAAGAGATTCTCATAAGAGAATTATCCTGGGCAAGCAGGGCAGTATGCTGAAAAACATCGGCACCTACGCCCGTGAGGATTTGGAGGGCTTCTTCGGTATCAAGGTATTTCTTGACCTGTGGGTCAAGGTAAAGGAAAACTGGCGTGACAACGCCGTGCAGCTTTCCAATTTCGGCTACAATAAGAAGGATTTACAGTAACAGCAGAGGAGGAGGGACAGGCTATGGCGTTGGTAAAGACACGCGGTCTTGTGGTGCGTGTGGTGGATTACGGCGAAAAGGACCGTATCTTAACCGTCCTGACCGAGGATTTCGGTCTTATAACCGCCATGGCAAACGGAAGCCGCACCTTGAAAAGCAGAACGCTGATTGCCGCTGAGCAGTTTTGCTACAGCCAGTACATTCTTTTCAAAAACAAGGATAGATATACCGTGCGCGAGGTAGAGCTGATAGAGAGCTTTTTCGATTTGCGGACAGATATTGAAAGAATGGCGTTGGCAGGGTATTTATGCGAGGTTGTCAGTCACGTGGGAACGGAGAATATGCCCGATGTCCCTCTTTTGCGCTTGACGCTGAACGCCTTATATGCCATCTCTCGCGGAAGCTATCCCCTTTGGCAAATCAAGGGTAGCTTTGAAATCAGAGCCGCCGCCATTTTGGGCTTTATGCCTGCCTTGAACGCCTGCGACCGTTGCGGCGAGGAGGGGGCAGACGTGGTGCTTGACGTGATGAATGGCGTCGTCATATGCGAAAAATGCCGTAATTTACAGTCGGCAGAGGAGCGTGAGGCAGAGCTTGACGGCTCCAAAAGTGCCATTTCATGCTTTCTGCGCCCGGGAGCAAGAGCCGCCTTATATTATGCGGTGGAATGTCCCTTGGAGAAAATTCTCTCCTTCCGTCTGGATGACGCCGAGGAGCAACGGAATTTTGCCTACGTGGCAGAAACCTATTTACTCAATCAGCTGGAAACGGGCTTCAAAACCCTGGATTTTTATAAAAGCATTATAAGCGTTTGATTTTTGCGCCGCCTTTGCGGCGGAATGGAGTTCATTATGCCCTTTACCCACCGCACCGCGGAAATATTGGAATATAACAAAATGATAGACCTGTTAGCCGAGCTTGCCCTGACCGAGGGCGCCAGGCGACAGGCCCTTGCTCTGCAGCCCAGCGATAACTTTGACACCGTCGCCCTGCGGCAGAAAAAAACGGAGGACGCCAAGCGCCTTGCATTCCAGAAGGGATATCCCTCCTTTTCGGGTGTTGTGGATATCTGCGAGGCGGTAGAACGGGCAGAGAAGGGCTCCCTTTTGACTATGAAGGAGCTGCTTTCAGTTGCCGCTCTTTTCTTTGCTACCCGTGGATTGAAGGATTATATTGAAGGCAACCGTCTTTTTGATACGGTGCTGGACGAAACCTTTGCGCGGCTCATTCCCAACCGTAGCTTAGAGGATAAAATCAGAAAAATTATTATTTCCGAGGAAATGATAGCGGACGAAGCCAGCCCCCTGCTTTCGGAAATACGGCGAAAAATGCGGGCAGCCAATAACCGTGTCCGTGAAACCCTGCAAAATTTTATCAGCGGCCCTCGCTCTAAATATCTGCAGGAGAATATCGTCACCGTGCGTGACGGGCGCTACGTGGTGCCTGTAAAGGCGGAATACCGCAACGAAATCAAGGGCCTTTTGCACGATACCTCCTCCTCAGGCTCCACCCTCTTTATCGAGCCCTTGGGCGTGGTGGAGGCAAACAACGAAATCCGTGAGCTGACTGCCAAGGAGGAGCAGGAGATTATGCGGATTTTGGCAGACCTTTCTGCGGAATGTGCCTCCTACTCGGGAACGATTTTGCAGAATTACCGTACCGTAACGGATTTGGCGTTTGTCTTTTCCTTGGCGCTCTTGGCGGAGAAAATGCGCGCCAATGCCCCCATTTTGGAAAGAAAGCCCGTCATAATATTAAAAAATGCGCGGCATCCCCTTTTGAAGCAGGATACCGTTGTTCCTATCTCGCTGTCCCTCGGTGTGGATTTTGATACGATGGTGATAACGGGTCCCAATACGGGCGGTAAAACCGTTACCCTCAAAACCCTGGGGCTTTTTGCGATGATGGTCCAGGCAGGTATGCAGATTCCTGCGGATAGCGATTCCCATTTTGGCGTGTTTTCACACGTTTTGGCAGACATCGGCGACGAGCAAAGCATTGAGCAATCCCTTTCCACCTTCTCGGCGCATATGACCCAAATCGTGGAAATTCTGCACACCGCCGACGCCTCCTCCTTGGTGCTTTTCGATGAGCTTGGCTCGGGCACCGACCCTACGGAGGGCGCCGCCCTTGCTACCGCCGTTCTGGAGGCAATACGGGAAAAGGGGGCATTAACTGCCGCCACCACCCACTATACCGAGTTAAAAACCTACGCCTTGGAAACGGAGGGCGTGCAGAACGCCAGCTGCGAATTTGACGTGGCGACCCTTCGCCCCACCTACCGTTTAATCGTTGGCGCTCCCGGTAAATCCAACGCCTTTGCCATTTCCGAGCGTTTGGGCTTGGATGAGGCGGTGGTATCCCGTGCCAAGTCCTTGGTCAGCGAGGACAGCCAGCGCTTTGAGCGCGTAATTGCTGCCTTGGAGCAGGACCGTATTCTGATGGAACGGGCAAAGAACGAGGCAGAGGCGCAAAAGCGCGCCTACGAGCAGCAATGCAAGGAAGCGGAGGCTGAGCTGAAGAAAAGAACGAAGGAAGCCGAGGACGAAATCAAGCGCTCCTTGGAAAAGGCGCGCCAGCTGCTGGATAGCGCCAGAGCCACCTCTGAATTTGTGATGAAGCAGTTAGAGGACGTGAAGAAAAAGCAGGAAAGCCGTCGCTTTGCCGCCGAGCTTTCCGAGGCGCGGCAAAGCATTCGCGCCCAGATGCGTTCCTCGGATGAGGCGCTTGCCGCCTTTGAGTACAAGGACGTGTCCTTGGAAGAGGATTACGTCTTGCCCCGTCCCTTGGAAATCGGGGATTTGGTGTATCTCGTTTCCTTTGGGCAGGAGGGAACCGTTGTGACTCTGCCCGATGCCGCAGGCAATCTCACGGTAAAGGCAGGTATACTCACCGCTAAAACCAACCTGTCCAACCTGCGTCTGCTTGGAAAGCCCAAGGCTGAAAAGAAAAAGCAAAAGGCGGCTATGACAGGTGTTAAAGCCCAGATTGCTATGCAGTTCAAGGTGGAGCTTGACGTGCGCGGTATGACGGGGGACGAGGGCTGGTTCGCCGTAGATAAGTATTTGGACGATGCTTGTCTGGCAGGCGTGCAGTCTGTTCGCATTATACACGGAAAGGGAACGGGCGCCCTGCGCGCCGCTCTGCATTCCCGACTTCGTGCGGATAAGCGGGTGGATTCCTTCCGCCTCGGCGTGTACGGCGAGGGGGATGCAGGCGTCACCGTGGTAACCTTAAAATAACATAACGGGGCTGTCTCACTATTTCGTGAGACACCAAAAAGGAGCCGAAAACGGCTCCTTTTTTGCCCCTGTTCGTTTCACTTTTGACGAAAAGCGAAACGAACGCACAAATTTTCTTCGAAAATTTCCTCATTTTGCGCCTTTCTTGACGCAAAATGAGACGGGCTGTCTCAAATGAGACAGCCCGTTTTCTATTTGGCTTGCGTAGCCTTATATAAGTACTCCACCTCGGAGGGCTCTAAATAACGCCACTTTCCAACAGGCAGATTGTTGAGCTTGATAGAGCCGATGGCAACACGGCAAAGGCGCTTGACGGTCAAGCCTACCTCCTGGCACATACGGCGCACCTGACGGTTTCTGCCTTCCTTTAAGGTCATTTTTAAGACGGTTCCCGTTTCGTCTACCGAGGTAATCTCCGCCTTGATGGGCAAGAGCTTGTAGCCGTCAAGGGTCATAGGGGAGAGAAGCTTATCAAACTGCTCCTCGCTTACCGTTCCCGCCACCTTAACACGGTATACCTTTTCAATATGGTGCTTGGGGTGCATCAGTCTGTTGGCAAGCTCTCCGTCATCTGTCAGAATCAGGAGTCCCTCGGAGTTGTAGTCCAAGCGACCAACGGGGTACACCCGTCCCCGATGCCCCTCTAAAAGCTCTAAAACGCATTTGCGGTTCTGGGGGTCAGAGGTGCTGGTGATATAGCCGCGGGGCTTGTGCAAGAGGATATAATGATGCTCCTCGTTTTGGGCGTATACCGCCTCATCGTTCCAGGTGATAACGTCGCTTTGCGGGTCGATTTTATCCCCTAAGGACGCCACGTGCCCGTTGACCTTCACACGGCCTGCCGCAATCTCCTCCTCTGCCTTGCGACGGGAGAGAACACCGCAGTCGGTGAAAAACTTCTGTAATCTGATTTTTTTCATGGTAGTTTCCTTTGCTGAAAGAGTATGGGTTAAAAGCGCTTCTTTTTTATGCTTGCCTTGTCAACAGGATAGGCGGCGGAAAGGGGCAGCCTTGCCACCTCCTTGCCGTTTCGGTAAATACGAAGATAACCGAGAACGTCGCCCTCCCGTATGGGAGCTACGGGCATTGCCGCTATATCCACCGCAACGGAATAGGAGGCGTCGCCCTTTTTTTCAATCCTGGAGTAGGCGTCCCCGTTTTGTATTTCCACAAAGGGAAAGGTACCGTTGATAACGGGCAAGCGCCAAACAATCTCTCCACCGCGTACAACGGTGGTACGCTCGTATTCGGAGAAGCCCCTGTCAAAAAGAGCCATATGGTCATTCCAATCGTCAGAGGCGTGCAGGGTAACGGAAATCAAGGTCAATCCGTCAACCTCCGCAGCGCCTACCAGACACCGACCTGCCGCCTTGGTAAAGCCCGTTTTAACGCCGATGGCGTTGTCATATAGCCGCAAAAGCTTGTTGTGATTGGTTAATACACGGCGACGCAGGGAAGAGGAGAATGCCTTCCTCTCGGTGGCAACGATTTGACGGATAAGAGGATTTTTCAATGCCTCCGCCGTCAGAATAGCAAGCTCCCTTGCCGTTGTGTAATGCGCCTCGTCGGGTAGCCCGTGTGGGTTGGTAAAATGGGTGTTTTGCAGTCCTAAACGCAAGGCGATGTCGTTCATTCTGTCAGCAAACGCCTCAATAGACCCGTCAGCGGCAATCGCAATGGCAACCGCCGCATCGTTGGCGCTTTGGAGCAAAAGGGCGTATAGGAGATTTTCTAAGGTTAAAACCTCTCCCTCCTCTAAATAGGTGGAGGTCCCCTCCACGCCCACTGCCTCCTTCGGGACGGTAATCTCCGTATCGGGAGAAAGCGCCTCGGTTGCCGCTAAGGCGGTAACGATTTTCGTGGTGCTTGCCATCGGGCGCCGTCTGTCGGCATCCTTCTCGTATAGCACAAGCCCCGTTGTAGGCTCGTACAAAATGGCGGAGGAGGCGGATACCAGCGCCGCCGCAGGGAAGGATAAGAGGGCAGAAAGCCCAAGTAAAAGAAGGATAAAGGATATAGCTTGCCTCTTTTTCATAACAACCGCCTTTTTTGTATTCACGGTTACTATGTGTCAAAGAGAGAAAAGCAATCCCTCTAAAAAATCGGCAAAAATGGAATAAAAGAGAAAATTATTCCTGGGCAGCGGTGTCTTCCTCCGCTACCTCCTCAGGCTTTTTCTTCTTGGAGAACAGAACCTCCTTCAAGCGCTGTAAAATGTCGGGGGAGCGCTCGATAAGAGCCGTGATTTTGTCAATAGAATCGACGTTCTGGGCGTTGGTGATGGGAACAAGCTCGATTTTTCCCTCTGCGGTTACCACCAAAAAAGCGATAGGCGTCACCGTGATGCCCGTTCCGCCGCCGCCACCAAAGCGCGACTTCGTTTTGGGATTTTCGCTGGCGGTGGTATCGTAGTCAAAGCTTCCCGTGGCAAAGCCCATAGAAACCTTGGAAACGGGGATAATCACCGTGCCCGTCTTGGTGTAGATGGGCTCGCCGATGACCGTATCGGTGCCTGCCAACTCCTTCACCTTCTCTAAGGATTCGCCAATCATTTCGTTCAATTTGTTTTCTGCCATGATGTATTTTCTCCTTTCTTAGGGGTTGCTCGTATTTGTATCCTGTGGGGAATGGATAGCCGCTTTGCTATCGGCTTCCTTGCTCTCTGCCTGGGAAAGTGCCGCCCTTTGTTTGTGCTTAAGGAAGGAAAAGGAAAGGCGAAGCCCTAACCCCAGCACACGCCAAAGGGTGGTATGCAAAAGTAAAACGGCGTCAAAGGAGGAGTCCTCCCCCAAAAAGTCGGGGGTAAGGGACACTGCCCCCTTATCCTGCTTGAAATCGCAGAAGCCCTCTAACAGCTCCAAAAATGCGGATAATGCTAAGGAAGCCTCGCCGTAGAGAATGGCAGCCTTGGCGGCGTCCTCAGCGGCAACTGTGACGCGCAGGCGCTTCAAGCGCATCGTCAGAACGGTCAGAAGCCGTGGGTAATTTTCCTTTATGATGGATAAAAGCATTCGTATCTGCCCGAGGGGAGAGGCGGACTTGTCCGTCTTTTTTTTCTCCTTGGGCTTCTTTTTTTGTTTGCCCTTTTTCTTTTTGTGGGCAGCCTTCAGTCTTTTTTCTTTTTTGGGATAAAGCGGAAAGCGAAGGAAGAGTATCTCTAAACAGACCTTCAATTCCTCCCGATAGGTGATGCGACAAAAAACGGGAAGAAAAAGCAGAAAAGCGAAAAAGAGAAGAATGCCAAGCAGAATATAAAGCCAGGTCGGCATAGGGACTCTCCTTTCTCGTTTTCGTTTTGCTTTTTATTCTTGGGGCGCTTCGGGCTTTTCCTCGGGAATCATATCCAACATAGAAATCTGATTTTCAGACACAACGTCAAAGGCGTTGACCTTTTTCTTCAAGCGCTCGAAAAGCTCGTCCGCCTCGGCGGTGGAAACCCCGGGCAGCTCGGTCAAGGACGTAAGCCCGAAGCAACGCAAAAAGTCGTCTGTCGTGCCGTAGAGCATAGGGCGGCCGGGAGCGTCCAGTCTGCCAATGGCGTGAATCAGACCTCTTTCCAAAAGGGAAGAAACGGCGTAAGCGCTATCCACGCCGCGCACCGCATCTATGTAGGCACGGGTAACGGGCTGGTTGTAGGCAACCACCGCCAAAACCTCAATGGAGGAGTTGGACAGGGTACCGCTTCTGCGAATGCCAAGAGCCTCGCGGATGTAGGGCAGATACTGCTCCTTGGTGCAAAGCTGGCAGGTATCGTCAAAGGCGAGCATCAGAATGCCGCGGTTGGTTAAGGCGTTGTTGTATTCCTCGGCGTAGCGATGCACGCGCTCGGAAATATAGGCGGGCGCCATACCGAACAGGGACGAAAGCTGCATATAGGAAACGGGATGACCTGCCGCAAAAAGCACGGCCTCTAAAATCGCCTCAAAGTTCTCGGCGGCGTCATCCGTCTTGGGAAGCGTCGAGTCCACTTTGGCGGGCGCTTCCTGCTCAAAAAGGTTTTCGGTGTCGTTCATCGGGGTGCGTTCTCCTTTGTCGTAGTGCTATCCTCTGGTGCCTGCTCCTCATCGGGAACGTAGTTTTCGTTCAGGCAGAATTTCGTGGTAATGGAAAATTCCTCGTCCTCCTCTAAGCAGATAAGGATGCGGCGGATTTTAATCAGCTCGAGTATACCCATAAAGGTGGCAATTAATTCCGATTTGTCCTCGGCGTCTGCCGTCAGATAGAAGAAGGAAACCTCTTTATCGTTGGTGAGCTTGCGTAAAACCGCTTCAATAGTCTCCTCCACCGAAACGATGCGTCGCTTGATAAGGGGGCTAATCATTTCCGAGGGGGCAAGCTCCGACTGCTTCAAGCGGTTGAGCATGGTGTAAAATGCCTTGGAAAGCAGGGTGGGAGAGAGCCCGAGAGGAAAGCCCTTTTCGGGAGGAATTTCATCGTTGTCCTTGGCGAGTCTGCCCGAAAATTCGGCGTACAGCGGGCGAAGCTCCTCGGCGTCTGCCTTAGCCTTCTGGTAAATCAAAAGGGCGTCGGCCAGCTCCTTTCTGGGGTCCTCGTCCTTTTCGGGGTCACGGGGCAGAAGCATCTTGCTTTTAATCAGCATCAGGGTGCTTGCCATCACGATAAATTCGCAGGCAATCCCCAAATCCAGGCGCCGTGCGTCCTCAATGTATTGCATATATTGGTCGAATATACTGGAAATCTGGATATCGGTAATATCCATTTTGTTTTTTTCAATCAGGGTGAGCAGAAGGTCAAGAGGCCCTTCAAAATCATTGATTCGGTAGGTGATAATCTCGTCTGCCAAGGTGGTCGTCCTTTCGTTTGGTTATCGGAAAATGGGAATCAGTCGCCACACAGCCTCCATTCCCACAGAGAAAAAGGAGGACAGAGTAGACAAAAAGCCGAAGCTATTGCCCAGCAGAAGGAAAAGCATCAGCGCAAGGGCGATGATTCTCTCGTAGCGCATAAAGGCAAAATAATAGCGGGTGGGAAGAAAGGTGAGAAGAATTCGCGAGCCGTCAAGGGGCGGTATAGGAATGAGATTAAAAAGCGCCAAGCCCACGTTAACTTGATGCAAAAGCAGGAAGAAATAATAGAAATAAAACACCAGGTTAAGCACGAAAGCGGAGCTTCCCTTCGCATGTAGAAGAGCAAATAAGTTGAAAACTCCCAGATAGCAGGGAACTGCCAAAAAGGCAAGAAGGAGATTGGCTAAGGGACCTGCCACGGCGGTTAACGCCATATCGCGCTTGGGCTTTCTGAAATAGCGTGTATTAATCGGAACGGGCTTCGCCCAGCCGAAATGAAAGAGAACCATACAAATGGCACCTAAGGGGTCAATATGCTTTAAGGGATTTAAGGAAAGCCGCCCCATCATTTTGGCGGTTGGGTCACCAAGCTTGTAGGCAACGAAGCCGTGACAAAGCTCGTGCGCCATCAGCGCCAGAAGAACGGCCGGAAGGGTTAAGAGTATTCCCGAAATCGTACCCATTGTAAAACCTCGTTATTTGTTTGAAATAGCGCCGTACAAAAGAGAGCGCACCTCTTCCTTTCCCAAGCCCGAAACGGAGGAAAAGGGAATAACGGTGATGCCCGTGCCGGCGAAGATGCCGCTTTGCAGCGCCTCCAGGCGTTCGGCTAAGGCAGTCTTGCTCAGCTTGTCCGCCTTGGTGGCAATCACGGCAAAGGGAAGCCCCGTTTCGATGAGAAAGTTTATCATCATAATATCATCATCAGAAGGGCCTGTGCGAATGTCAAACAGCTGTAAAGAAAGACGAGGCTGATTTTTCGCGGGGTTCTTGATAAAATAGTCGTTTGTCAGCTGAGAAAAGGCGCTCTTCATTTCTACCGAGCGCTTGGCGTAGCCGTATCCGGGAAGGTCCACCAGATACAGCTTGCCGTCTACGTCATAAAAGTTTATCGTAATCGTTTTGCCGGGAGCGGAGGATACACGCGCCACCGCGCGGCGTCCCAGAACCGCATTGATTAAGGAGCTTTTCCCGACGTTGGATTTTCCCGAAACGGCAACCTGGGGACGGGCATCTCTTGGAAACTGGCTCGCCTTGCCCACGGAAAGCTTTAAGCTGACGTTGGATAGGTTGGTTTTCATAGAGGCTCTCCTTTTCGGTGTCAGGTAATGCCGCCTACGGCACGGTGATCGTAGCCCGAAACGGCAGGAATGGGGAAGGGCTTGCTCTCGCCGCCGTCAGTGTCTAACAGCACGGCGCGGAAGGCGTCCTCCACCGTGTCGCAAAGAATGAAGGTCAGACCCTCTCTTGCCTCGCGGTCAATCTCGTCCAAATCCTTTTCGTTTTCACGGGGAATCAAAACGGTATGAATGCCTGCCGTGTAGGCGGCCATAGTTTTTTCCTTCAAGCCGCCGATGGGAAGGACTCTACCGCGCAGGGTAATCTCGCCCGTCATAGCAACGTCCCGACGGGTGGGCGAGCCCGAAAGGGCGCTTGCCAAGGCGCAGGTCATAGCAACGCCTGCGCTGGGTCCGTCCTTGGGAATGGCTCCCTCGGGGAAATGAATATGAATGTCCTTGGTCTTATAGAAGTCCTCGTCAATACCGAGTGCCTTTGCCTTGACACGGATATAGCTGAGGGCGATTTTGGCAGACTCCTGCATAACCTCGCCAAGTCGGCCTGTCAGCTCCAGCTTGCCGCTGCCCGACATCACGTTGACCTCAACCTTCAAAAGGTCGCCGCCAACCCGTGTGTATGCCAGACCGTTGACAATGCCAACGGGATTGGTCTTTTCCAGCTTCTCCTCAACGAAGCGCCGCTTGCCCAGCATTTGTGCCACCGTCTGGGGTGTAATCACAATACGGGAAGTCCCCTCGTCCAGCATTCTCTTGGCTGCCTTGCGGCAAAGAGAGGAAATTTCTCTTTCCAGGTTACGCACGCCTGCTTCGCGGGTGTAATACTCAATCAGCTCCTTGATGGCAGCGTCCGTAAATCTGACGGTGGAGCGCTTCAAGCCGTACCGCTTCAGCTGCTTGGGAATCAGATGGCGCTTGGCAATGGCGTGCTTTTCGTTGGCGGTGTACGCCGTCAGCTCCAGCACCTCCATTCTGTCAAGCAGAGGCTCGGGAATGCCCTCGTAGGTGTTGGCGGTGGCAATAAAGAAGCAGTCGGATAAATCCAAGGGAAGCTCTAAGAAATGGTCACGGAAATAACGGTTCTGCTCAGGGTCAAGCACCTCTAAAAGAGCAGAGGAGGGGTCGCCGTGTATGCTGGAGCCCAGCTTGTCAATCTCGTCCAGCACGATAACGGGGTTTACCACCTCAGCAGAGGTGATAGCCTCCACAATGCGCCCGGGCATAGCGCCCACGTAGGTCTTGCGGTGACCGCGCACGTCCGCCTCGTCCCGAATACCGCCCAAGGAAATACGGGCGTATTTGCGCTTCAAGGCACGCGCGATAGAGGCGGCAATAGAGGTCTTGCCCACACCGGGAGGGCCTACAAGGCAGAGAATTTGGTTCTTGACGTCGGGGCAGAGCTGCTTGACTGCCACCATCTCCAAAATGCGCTCCTTGATTTTGTCAAGACCGTAGTGGTCTGCCTCTAAAATTTTCTCGGCACTCTTCACGTCGGGGGTGGCTTGTGTCACCTTGCCCCACGGCACGTCCAAGCAAATATCCAGATAGGAGCGAATGACGGAGCCCTCAGCCGAGCCGAAGGGAACCTTCTCCAAGCGAGATAACTCCTTGTTCAGCTTCGCCTTTACCTCGTCCGAGGCAGAAAGGGCGTCAATCTTGCTCTTGTACTCGGCAAATTCGTTGTCGTCGTCCCCTAGTTCCTCCTGAATGACCTTCATCTGCTCGCGGAGAAAATATTCTCTCTGATGCTCATCAATTCTTTCCTTTACCTGGGAATGAATGGCGTATTCGGTCAGCAAAAGCTCGGTTTCCTCCTCCACGAGAAGGGAAAGGCGCTCCAAGCGCAGAATGGGATGGAAAATTTCCAGAATGCGCTGCTTGTTTTTGAAATTCAAAAGGGAAGCGGAGGCAACGAAATCGCAAAAGAGCCCGGGCGCCTTAATGGCGCGGGCAGCGCGCAGAATCTCATCCGTTAAAAGCGGATGAATGTTTTTAATTTTTTCTACCGTCTCAATCACGTAGTTGATTTTTTCCTGGGTGACGATGTCCGCCTCCTCCTCGGTGTGAATGGACTTGCAAATCACCGTGGCGTGGAAGCCGTTCTCGTCCTGCTTGATTTCGGAAATCTTGGCGCGGCAGAAGCCCTCAAAAACGGCGTTGAGATTGCCGTTTTCGGCGCGGTTGACCCGCTTAATCTGGCAGACGGTTCCCACGTGATAAAAGTCCTTTTCCGTGGGAATATCAATCTCGGGGTCCTTTTGCGTCAGTAGGCACACCTTGCCGCCGTACTTGTTGGCGGTGGCAAAAGCGTTGACGGAAAAGTCACGCATCAGCTCTAAGCTGATTTGCACCCCGGGGAAGGCAACCGTTCCACGGACGGGGATGACGGGTAAATATATTTCTTTTGCTTCTTCTATGGTTTTTGGCATTTCTATGTTCCTTTTTTATGTTCGTTTGTCGGTGTACGCAGGGATTGTGGGTCAGCACCCCTGCCCATAGCCCTTGCCGCCAGGCGACAAAAGCCCATTTTCATTCTATTCTATCATATATTTTAGTAAATTGCTATACTAAAATAAAAAAAGTATTAAAAATTTTACAAAAAGGCTATCTTCAGGGAGCGAAAAAGGGGATTTTTTGCGAAAAAAAGGAAAAAAATAAAAAGAAACGAAAAAAAAGAAAAAACACTTGACAAATGACAAAAACTGTGTTATACTTGCAAAGTACATGAGAGAAATCTCATCCAAAGCAGTTGCTAACCGCACTCACCGTGCCGCGAGTAAGCGCGTACGGTCACCATATTTCTCCTTAGGCGAAGAATGGATGCACGCGGGTAGTCTGCGTGTATTTTTTATTTTATTTTTGGAGGTGCATCACGATTAGCACGAAGGAACAATTAATTAATGACGAAATTAAGGCGAAAGAGGTTCGCTTGGTAGGTCCCGATGGCGAGCAGCTGGGCATTATGTCCTTGGTTGACGCAAAGGATTACGCCTACTCCAGAAACCTGGATTTGGTGCTGATGGCAGCAAACGCAACGCCTCCCGTATGCCGCGCAATGGACTACGGAAAGTTTCGTTTTGAGAGAGACAAGAAGGAAAAGGAAGCCCGCAAAAAGCAGCAGGTCTCCAAGCTGAAGGAGGTTCAGCTTTCTTGCCGTATCGATGTTCATGATTTTGAAACTCGTGTCAATCACGCAAAGCGCTTTTTAAGCGATGGCGACAAGGTGAAGGCAGTCGTTCGCTTCCGCGGAAGAGAAATGACTCATATGGAGCTTGGCCGTGAGGTCATTCAGAAGTTCCAGGAGGCCTGCGCTGAGTACGGCGTTGCCGAGAAGGGTGCCGTTACCGAGGGACGCTATATGTCCATCGTGCTGACCCCCATTAAAAACGCTCAAGGCAAAAACAACGGTTAATTAGCGGATATATCCGCCCACAATATAAAGGAGAGTAGAAAAATGGCAAAAATTAAGACTCATAAAGCCTCTGCGAAGAGATTTTCCCTTACCGCAAGCGGAAAAGTTAAGTTGAATCACTGCGGTCGCCGTCATAACCTCGGCTTGAAGACCCCCAAGCGCAAGAGAGATTTGCGTAAGGGCGCAACTATGAGCGAAGCAATGGCACCGATTTACAGAACGCTTATCATTAAGTAAGCAGCAGAGAAGAACGAGGAGGATGAATTAAAATGGCAAGAGTAAAAGGCGCGATGATGACGCGCAAGAGAAGAAAGAGCGTATTGAAGGCTGCAAAGGGCTACTGGGGTGCAAAGAGCAAGCACTTTAAGATGGCGAAGCAGGCGGTAATGAAGAGCGGTAACTACGCTTTTGCAGGCCGTAAGCTGAAGAAGAGAGAGTTCCGTTCTCTCTGGATTGCCCGTATTTCTGCCCAGGCTAAGGTTTGCGGAATGAACTATTCCACCATGATGCACGGCTTGAAGAAGGCTGGCATCAACCTGAACAGAAAGATGCTGGCTGAGATTGCCGTATCTGACAAAGCAGCATTCGCTACCTTGGCAGAGCGCGCAAAGGCAGCGCTTTAATTGCATACTGAGCCGATGCCTTCATCGGCTGTGGGGTGTTGCGTAGCTTTACGCAACGCCCCGTTTTTCAATCATATACCAAGTATTTTTGAAAGAAAAGGAGCAAAAAATGGTTTCCTTTATCAGCTCCAGGAGCAATCCGCAGGTGATGCGGCTTGCCTCCTTGCAGGAGAAAAAATACAGAGAAAGGCTCTCCTCCTTCGCCTTGGAGGGGGTCAAGCTCTTTGAGGAAGCGGCGCTTTCCCCTATGGAAATCACCGACGTTTTCCTTTTAGAGGACAAAAAGGATATGCTTTTACCTCTTGTGGAGGAAAAGCTGGGTAAGGCTCGCTTTGAAAAAACGGGCATTTTCGTGCTGTCAAGTCACTGCTTTGAAAAAATTTCTACCGAAAAGGCCCCTCAAGGCATCATTACTGTGATAAAACATCTTGACTTTTTTCAAAGTTGTATTAAAATAAATAAGGAGAGTATTTTAAGGGAAGAGGCAGTTTTGGCTTTGGATGCGGTGCGAGACCCCGGGAACCTGGGCGCCGTGCTTCGCAGTGCCGCCGCCTTTTCTATCCATACGGTTCTGCTTTCTTCGGATACCGCCGACTTGACCAATCCCAAGACCCTGCGCAGCGCTATGGGCGCTATCTTCAAGCTCCGCTTTGTTCGGGTGGAGGACTTGAAGGGAAGCATCGGCGTTTTGCGGGAAACGGGGCGCCGTGTCTTTGCCGCCGAGCTGCGGCAGGGAGCAAGACCTCTTTTAGAGGTGGCGCCGACCCTTTCGGACGTCTTTGTGATTGGCAACGAGGGACACGGTATTGACAAGGAGGTATCGGGCGCCTGCGATGGCAGCGTCTATATTCCTATCTCGGAAAATACGGAATCCTTAAATGCCTCCGTTGCTGCCTCGATTTTGCTTTGGGAGCAGCATAAGAGCGCTCTTTAATACAACCATTTGAGGGAGGACACGCCAATGACGGAAAACGTGCGCTATTATATGTGGCTGGCGAAGGCTCTGGGGATACCCTCCAAGTCCGTTTCTCCCTTGCTCGAACGGTTCAAAACCGCCAAAGCGGTTTATAATGCCTCCGCGGAGGAAATCCGTGCCTGCTCCTTTTTGAGCAAGGCAGAAAAGCAGAAGCTGGCTGATAAAAGCTTAGAGCCTATTGAACGGGACTTTGTCTACTGCGACGCCCAAAACGTGGGTATTCTGACCTATGAGGATGAAGACTATCCCGATACCCTGCGAAAAATTGAGACGCCGCCCTTACTGCTTTATTACCGAGGGCAGCTTCCCGATTGGAGCAAAGCGCCTTTCTTTTCTATCGTGGGAACAAGAACAATGAGCCGTTCCTGTGCGGACCTTGCCTGCGAGATGGCGTTTGATTTGGCTAAAATGGGCGCTGCTACCGTCAGCGGTATGGCGCTTGGGATTGACGGCGTCTGTGCCGCCGCCAGCTTGGAGGCGGGCGGCTTCCACGTTGCCGTTCTCGGCTCGGGGATTGATTATATTTATCCGCCCGAGCATCGGCTTTTATATGCGGAGATTTTGCGTCGGGGCGGCTTGGTGATGACCGAGTATGCGCCCTACGAGCGTCCCTTAGGCTTTCACTTTCCCATTCGGAACCGCATTATCAGCGGTCTTTCGGAGGCGGTTATCGTGGTAGAGGGTGATTTGAGAAGCGGCTCCTTAATCACAGCGGAGCACGCCAAAAAGCAGGGCAAGCGCGTGTTTGCCGTTCCCGGTAGCGTAAAGGACAAGGGAAGTGAGGGACCGCTTTTGCTTTTGAAGAACGGCGCCTCTCCCATTACCTGCTCCGATGATATTTACGATGCGTATAAGGATAAATATCTGCCTTACCTTAACGGCTTTCGCCTGACGGACGGTAGAAGGACGAATCTCTCCGTTTTAACGGCTAAATACGGCATTCGTTCCCGTAACCCCTCCTCTACCTACCGTCCCTCCAAGGAGGAAGAGGAGTCCCTTTCTCTGTCCTCGCTGGCAGAGGGAGCCGCCTCCTTGGTCAGACGGGCGGTGCGCTCGGTGAAGGATAGCGTAGCAACCAGAAAAAGGGCTGCCTCGCTACGGAATGAAAACGGGGGAAAAGAGAAGGACACGCCCTCGGAGGAAAAGAAGCCCTCCTTTTGGGAGGATATGTCCGAGGTGGAGAGAAAAATCTTTCTCGCCATTGACGAAAAGGACGGCAGCTATCCTGATAATATTAAAGTCGAGGGGCTGTCAGCCGCCGAGCTGATTTCGGCGCTTATCAATATGGAAATATGCGGCTATGTATTCGCCAATTCGGGTGGTATATACAGGCGTAGCGAATAAAAACAAGAAAGGATGGCGTAAAGCCAATTTTGAATATGGGAAAAACGGCAACCAAAGCAACCAAAAAGAAACCAACCCTGGTGATTGTGGAGTCCCCCTCCAAGGCGGCGACTATTAAAGGGTATCTGGGAACGGGCTACAAGGTAATAGCCTCTGTGGGACATATCCGTGACCTGCCTAAAAGCACACTGGGTGTCGATATCGAAAATCATTTTGCGCCCCACTATATCAATATCCGCGGTAAAGGGGACGTCATTAAGGCGCTTCGCAAGGAGGCAAAGGGTGCCTCCCGTGTCCTTCTGGCAACGGACCCTGACCGTGAGGGAGAGGCCATTTCCTGGCATATTGCCGCTGAGCTTGGCATTGACGAGGAAAGCGCTTGCCGCGTCACCTTCAACGAAATTACCAAGCAGGCAGTAAAAGCGTCCATCAAGGCGCCCAGACAAATTGACGAGAATCTGGTTGACGCCCAGCAGGCGCGCCGTATTCTGGACAGAATCGTGGGCTATAAGTTGAGCCCTCTGCTCTGGAAGAAGGTAAAAAGCGGTCTTTCCGCAGGGCGCGTGCAATCCGTGGCAACCCGTATCATCACGGAAAGAGAAGAGGAAATCCGTGCCTTTGTTCCCAGCGAATATTGGACGATTTCTGCCGTTTTGACCAATAGCAATGGCGAGGCGGTGGAAACCCGCTTCTACGGCAATGCGGAAAAGAAAATCCGCCTTTCCAACGAAAAAGAGGCTTTGGCGGTTGTTAATGCGGTAAGCGGCAAGAATTTCCTGGCAGAAAACGTTGTCAAGACCCAGAAGCTGAAGCAGCCAAGCCCTCCCTTCATTACCTCCACTTTGCAGCAGGAGGCATACCATAAGCTGAACTTCCGCTCCCAGAGAACCATGAAGGTTGCCCAAGAGCTGTACGAGGGCGTTCATCTGGGTAGCGAAAACGGCGGCGTACAGGGTCTTATCACCTATATGAGAACCGACTCGCTGCGTATTTCCACCGCCGTGCAGGAAACGGCGCTTGCCTATATCGAAAACGAGTACGGACAGGATTACGTGCCCAAAACGCCCCGTGTGTATAAAGCCTCCTCGGCGGCGCAGGACGCCCACGAGGCCATTCGTCCTGCCAACGTGGCATTGACCCCTGCCTCCGTCCGTAAATACCTTTCTGCCGACCAATATAAGCTGTATAAGCTGATTTGGGAAAGATTTATTGCCAGCCAGATGTCTGCCGCCGTATATGATGCGGTTTCCGTCACCTTTACGGCAGAGGGCTATCAGTTCAAGACCAGCGGCTCTCAGCTTCGCTTCCGCGGCTATACCGTGGTATATGACAACGCCGAGCCCGAGGAAAAGGACGAGGAGGAGTCTGTTGCCCACCTGCCGCTGTTGGCAGAGGGGGATGTATTGGCTATGCAGAGCATCGCTCCCACCCAGCACTTTACCGAGCCGCCCCTGCGCTATACCGAGGCATCGCTTATTAAGTTCTTAGAGGAAAACGGCATTGGCCGCCCCAGCACCTATACCGCTATCATCACCACCATTCTGACCCGTGGCTACGTAAAGCGCGAGGGCAAAAACCTGTTGCCCACCCCCTTGGGCGAGGTAACCAACCGTCTGATGAAGGAGAATTTCCCCGATATCGTGGACTATGATTTCACGGCGGAAATGGAAACGAGATTGGACGAAATCGAGCAGGGCAAGGCAGAGCTTGAGGCTGTGCTTTCCGCCTTCTACCGTGATTTTGCCGTTGCCCTGCAGGTGGCGCAGGATAAGATTGACAAGGAAAGCGTGGAAATCCCCCCAGACGTTTCTCCCTTTACCTGTGAGAAGTGCGGAAGTCCTATGGTGTATAAGCTTGGCCGCTTTGGAAAGTTCCTGGCTTGCCAGAACTATCCCGATTGCCGCAATACCAAAACCATCGACAAGGAGGGCAACCCTGTCAATAAAGAGAAGGAGGCCCCCGAAAAGGCAGACTTCGCTTGCCCCGAGTGCGGTGGCGAGGTGGTACTGCGCCGCGGACGGTACGGCAGCTTTTACGCTTGCGCCAACTATCCCAAGTGCAGCTACACCAAGCAGAAAACGGAAAAGCTTTCCGTTCTTTGCCCCGATTGCGGGTCCCCCATCATCATTAAGCACGGTAAAAACCGTCTGGCCTTCTATAGCTGTGAAAGATATCCCGAGTGCCAGTTCTCCTCCTGGGACCTTCCCACCGAGGAAAAATGCCCCACCTGCGGCGATATGCTTTTGCTTCGCAAGGGCAAAAAGCTCTTGTACTGCCGCAACAAGGGCTGTGAATACAAGAAAACGGTAGAGCCCACCGAATAAAAGGAGAAGTCTATGAGCGAACCGAACGCCACGCACCCCCATATTCGCATTATCGGCGCAGGACTTGCAGGCTGTGAGGCCGCCTGGCAGGCGGCGAAATGCGGCGTTTCTGTTTCTCTTTACGAGATGAAGCCCCGCCGCCGCACTCCTGCCCATCACGCAGACGGCTATGCGGAGCTGGTTTGCTCCAATTCCTTGCGCTCGGATGAAATTTATAATGCCGTAGGGCTCCTCAAGCAGGAGCTTCGTGTGCTGGATTCGCTGATTATGGAGGCGGCAGAGCAGACGCGGGTGCCCGCGGGAAGCGCCTTGGCGGTGGACAGAGAGAAATTTTCCGCTTATATTACCGAGAAAATCAAGAGTCATCCCTTGATTACGGTATACGAGGGGGAGGAAATCACCTCCTTGGAGGATGAGGACATCACCGTGGTTGCCACAGGTCCTTTGACGAGTGAAGCGCTCTCTGCGGAAATTTTCCGCATTTTAGGCGATAAATCCCTCTATTTTTACGATGCGGCGGCGCCCATTGTGGATGCCCAGAGCATCGATTATTCTGTCGCCTTCTTTGCCTCTCGGTACGGCAAGGGCGATAGTCAGGACTATTTGAATTGTCCTATGACCAAGGAGCAGTACGATGCCTTTTATCAGGCGCTCATAACGGCGGAGGTCGCCAAAATGCACGAATTTGAAAAGGACCTCACCGTTTTTGAGGGATGTATGCCTGTTGAGGTTATGGCAAAGCGCGGTGTCGAAACCCTGCTTTTCGGGCCTATGAAGCCCGTTGGGCTTCCGCTACCCGATACGGGCAAGGATGCCTACGCCATCGTACAGCTTCGCCGTGAACACAAAGAGGGAAGTATGTATAATCTGGTGGGCTTCCAGACCCATCTGACCTTCCTTGAGCAAAGACGGGTGTTCCGTATGATTCCCGGTCTTGAAAACGCGGAGTTTCTCCGCTACGGTGTCATGCACCGTAATACCTATATCCATTCCCCCGGTATTCTTTCCTCTACCTATGCGATGATTGAGCGTCCGCGCCTCTTTTTCGCAGGACAGATGACAGGAGTAGAGGGGTACGTGGAGTCTGCCTCCTCGGGGCTTGTAGCAGGTATTAACGCCGCGCGCCTTGCCAAGGGGCTTGCTCCCTTCGTCTTTTCCGCCGAGTGTATGATTGGCGCCCTTGCCAACCACGTCGGCAACGGAAATGCGGCGAATTTCCAACCGATGAACGCCAATTTCGGTATCGTAGCCCCCCTTGCCGTCCGTGTAAAGGGAGGTAAAAAAGCCAGGAACGATGCCTACGCCGCAAGAGGTGTGGCACTGGTTTCCGAATACAAAAAGACCCTTTATCTTGATTAAAGCCGAGGACGGTTAGTAAAAACCGTACCGCAGACAAATTGCCGAAAGGATACCTTTGTAAAAAGGAACGGTAAAAATATGAAAATCGCATTAGACATTATGGGCGGTGACGCCGCCCCTCTTGCCACTCTGCAGGGTGCCGTTTTGGCGGCAGAGGAGCTTCCTGTTACCGTCGCCGCCGTGGGTGAGCCCGATTGCATCACCCGTATTGCCAAGGAAAACGGCCTGGATATCTCCAAGCTGGAAATAGTCCCTGCCGCCTCCGTCATCACGATGGAGGACGAGGCGCTTTCCGTGGTGCGTGCCAAAAAGGATTCCTCTATGTCCGTCGGTCTGCGCTATCTTGCCGCAGGCGAGGCAGACGCCTTCGTCAGCGCGGGAAATACGGGAGCGCTATTGGCAGGTGCCACCCTGCTTGTGCGCCGTATCAAGGGCATTGAGCGCCCCGGTATTGCCACCCTTTTGCCCTTTGCCTGCCCCGTTTTGCTGTTGGATTCGGGCGCAAACCTGGAAATTACCCCCCATAACGCCGTTATATTCGGTATGATGGGCGGCGTATATATGCAAAATATGTACGGGCTTGACGCCGCCCGTATCGGGCTTCTCAACAATGGCACAGAGGAGCATAAGGGGCTCCCCTTTCAGCAGGAGGCGTATAAGGCTCTCTTGGATGCCCCTCTTTCCTTCGTTGGCAACGTAGAGCCCAAGAGCCTGCCCTTTGACGTCTGCGACGTATTGGTAACGGACGGCTTTTCGGGCAACATTCTCTTGAAAACGGTAGAGGGAACCAGTAAATTCGTCTTGAAGGCGATTAAGGAAATGTTCTACCGTGACGCCGTTGGCAAGCTCAGCGGCCTTATGATGAAATCCCGTATGGCATCCTTGAAGAAGCAGTTTGATACCTCGGAGCACGGCGGCGCCCCCATTCTCGGTATGGCGAAGCCCGTTATCAAGGCCCACGGCAGCTCCGATGCCCGTGCCATCAAAAATGCTGTCAGACAGGCTATGCAGTACGTAGAGGCAGAAATCAATCCCAAGATTGAAGAGCAGCTTCCGCGCTTTGCCAAGAAGAAGGAAGAAACCAATACATAACGAAAAAGCGAGAAATATTATGGCAGAAGGAAGAAATTTACAAGAACTATCCCAATATACGGGGTATCACTTTTCCAATCCCGATTTGCTGAAGATTGCCTTGGTGCATACCTCCTACGCCAACGAAAATAAAAAGGGCGAAAAGCTTGAAACCTATCAGCGCATCGAGTTTTTGGGCGATGCGGTGCTGCAGCTGATTATCAGCGATTATCTCTATGCCCGTTTTCCCGAGGCAGACGAGGGAGAGCTGACCAAGTTCCGTCAGCACCTGGTTTGCGAGGAAACCTTAGCGCGACTGGCAAGAAAGCTGCACTTAGGAGATTTTCTGTTTTTGGGTAAGGGCGAGGAGGCAAACAATGGCCGCCGTCATTCTCCTATTCTGTCTGACGTATTTGAGGCGGTGCTTGCCGCTATTTATCTGGACAACGGCAAAAAGTTAGACTTTCTCACCGATTTTCTTCTTACCCTGATGAAGGAGGAAATCGAGATGTGCGGAAAGAACCGCGGTGGCGACTATAAAACGCGCCTGCAGCAGCTGATTCAGCAGGATGGGAAGGAGCAGCTTCACTACGAGGTGACAGCGGAATACGGTCCCGACCATCGCAAGACCTACGAGGTGGACGCTATGCTGAACAGCAACCCCATCGGCCACGGTGTTGGCCCCTCTGTGGCAAAGGCAGAGCAGGAGGCGGCAAGAGAAGCGCTTATCCTTTTCGGTGTCGGCGTTTGATTTTTCAAAAAACAGGAGTAGACTATGTACTTAAAATCGTTAGAATTGCACGGCTTCAAATCCTTTCCCAATAAAACCGTTCTGACCTTCGAGCGCGGAACCACCATTATCGTGGGACCTAACGGAAGCGGCAAGTCCAATATTTCCGATGCTATGCGTTGGGTTTTGGGCGAGCTTTCCAGCCGTAATATCCGCGGTACCAAGATGGAGGACGTTATTTTCGGCGGAACGGATACCAGAAAGCCTATGAGCTATGCGGAGGTATCGGTTACCTTCGACAATAGCGACGAGGGGCGCCGTATCGACTCTCCCTATGATGAAATTACCGTTACCAGACGCTATTACCGCACGGGTGACAGTGAATATATGATTAACCGCAAGAATTGCCGTCTGCGCGATATTTACGAGCTTTTTATGAATACGGGTATCGGCAGAGAAGGCTATTCTATCATCGGTCAGGGTAAAATTGCGGAAATTCTCTCTAAAAAGAGCGAGGACAGACGCCATATCTTCGAGGAGGCGGCAGGTATCTCCAAGTTCCGCCAGAGAAAAGAGGAAACCGAGAAGAAGCTGAATGAAACCTTGAGCTTCGTGGAAAGCGCCACCTTGATTTACAACGAGCTGGACGCCCGTATCGGGCCCCTGTCCCGTGAAGCGGAAAAGGCAAGAAAATACAGAGAGCTGCTGGAGCGCAAGAAGGAAGCGGACGTTTCTCTTTGGCTCTTTGATACCCAGAAAATCAAAACGGATTTGAAAAAGGCAGAGGATAACCTGTCCTTAGCGCGTGGCGAATACGAGCGCGTGGTAGAATCCATTGAGTCCCTGGAGCAGCAGGATGACCATATCCGTGAAAAGCTGACGGGCTCGCGCTTGGAGTCCGAGCGATTGATGCACGAGATTTCCGAGGCAAATAAGCGGCTTGCCACCCTGGAGCGCGATTATTCCGTCGCCCTTGGTGAAATTCGCCATATGCAGGATTTGGCGGAGGAAAGCCGCCGCCAGTTTGCCAAGCTTGACGAGGAGGACGCCCACTTGGAGGAGGGCAAGGCAGGGGCTGAGGCAGCCCTTGTGGCACTTGCTAAGCAGGAGGAGGACTTCAAGGACGAGCAGTTGGTTTTGCTTGCCGCCAGAGAAGAGGCTCTCCGTGCCGCCAAGGCATTGGAGGAAGCCTTAGAACAGGAATTAAAGGAAATCGAGGCTCTGAATGCCGAGGCAATGGATATTCGCGTCCGCTTGAATATCAGCCAGAAGGGCAAGGAAGAGGGCAAGGGCAAGGGTGAGGAGCTTTTGCGTGAAATCGAGGCTCTTGATGCCAAGGATAAAACCCTGGCGGCAGATTTGGAGCGCTGTGACAAAAATACCCGCACCTACCGCGACAAAATTGCCACCGCCGAGGCGTCTATGGCAGAAGCCAACGAAAAGCTCGCCGCTCTGCAGGAGCAGAGGGACGAGGAAAAGCGCCTGCATAACGATGCCGCCGCCAAGAAAAGCGGCTTGGAGCAGCGCATTGAGGCTCTGCAAAGAATGGAGGAGCATTTTGAGGGCTATCAGCAAAGCGTCCGCTTCGTGATGCAGCGCTATGCCCAAAACCCCTCCCAGTTCAACGGCAAAATTTACGGTCCTGTTTCTCAGCTTATCACGGTAGAGAAGGACTACGTCACCGCTATTGAAACGGCGTTAGGGCAGAGTATGCAGAATATCGCCGTTGAGAACGAGGAAACGGCAAAATCCGCTATCTATGCCTTGAAGCAGGCGGGGGCAGGCCGTGCGACCTTCTATCCTCTGAACGCTGTCAGAGCAGGCGGCTTGACCGATGAAATCCGTGATGCCGCAAAATACAAGGGCTATATCGGACGGGCAGACGAGCTTGTGTCCTTTGACCCGATGTATCGGAATCTGGTGGAATATTTGCTTCTGCGTACCGTTGTCTTTGAGGATATTGATACGGCAACCGAGGCGGCAAAGAAGCTGCGCTATAAGGTGCGTATCGTAACCCTGGACGGGCAGATTATCAATGTGGGCGCCGCCTTTACGGGTGGCTCCGCCAAGCGCGACAGCGGCATTCTGTCCCGTGGCACGCAGATTGAAGCCTTGCAGAAGGAGATGGCTTCTGCCGAGGAACAAACCAAGGAAATTGCAAAGAAAATCCAAAAAATTGAGGACGAAATTCTTGCAACCCAGACCAAGCTTGCCGACCTTGAGCAAGCCAAGGAGCTGCTATACAATATGTCCCACGCTCAGCTTTCCGAGTATGAGCGTGTCAAGGCAGCCAAGGAGAGCAACGAAACGTTGCTTTCCAAAATGCGCGAGGATTACGAGGGCCTTTCCGCCAGCGGCGGCAAATTTGAATCCGACATTGCCCGCTTTGAAGCAGAGCTGGCAGAGATTACGGATAAGATAGAGGGGCTTCGTGTTCGCCGTGCCGAGCAAGAGGCAGAGCGGCACGCCTTCTTAGATACCAAGGAGGAAAAGGACAACGAAATTACCGAGCTTCGTGTCCGCTTTGCGTCCTTGGAAAAGGATAAGGAGTCCGCGCAGAACGCCCTCTTGGAGGGCGCCTCCGCCAAGGAAGCCCATCAGAGAGAGCGCGAGTCTATTGCCGCGCGCATTGAGGAATACCAAAGCCGTGCCAAGGCTATGGAGGAAAGCAACGTGACCAATCGCCGCGAGGCGGAGGAGGTCAAGGCGCTTTTGCAGGGCCTGGAGGACGAGCGTGTCGGTAGCCAGAAGGATGAGGACGAGTATAATCGCCGTGAAAGCGAGTTGCGCGACAAAATCCGTGACGCCAACGAGGAAAAGGAACGCTTGCACGCCCAATATAACCGTGCGGAGCTTGCTCTTAACCGCTTGAGCGAGGAAAACGCGCGCTTGGAAACTAAGCTCTTCGACGAATACCAGATTACCTACGAGGAGGCAGTTGCCCTGCCGTATCCCGCGGTCACCGCAGAGAACAGAGCGGAGGTTGCGTCCGTTCAGTCCTCCTGCAAGTCCAAGATTCGTGAGCTTGGCAACGTCAACACGGGTGCTATCGAGGAATACGCCGAGGTCGGCGCCCGTCACGAAAGCCTGAAAAAGCAGCTCGAGGACTTGGAAAAGGCAAAGGAGGAGCTGTTAGACATCCTCAAAAAGGTTGAGGAGGAGATGAGGAATAGCTTCGTCGAAACCTTCAATACCATCAACGAGAACTTCGGTACGGTGTTCAGCGAGCTGTTCGGTGGCGGTGAGGCAGAGCTTTCCTTGACCAACCCCGAGGACGTTCTGACCAGCGGTATCGAAATCAAGGCGGCGCCTCCCGGAAAAATCATCAAGAGCCTGTCCCTGCTTTCGGGCGGCGAGCAGACCTTCGTTGCCATTGCGTTGATTTTCGCTATTTTGAAGGCAAATCCCTCGCCCTTCTGTATCTTTGACGAGATTGAGGCGGCGTTGGACGAGGTCAACGTAGACCGCTTCGGCGCATACGTGACCAAGCTTTCCTCGGAAACCCAGTTCGTCTTGATTACCCACAGACGCGGTACCATGGAAATCGGTGACCGTCTGTACGGTATCACGATGCCCGAGCGCGGTATTTCCAGAGCGCTTCTTTTGGACGTATCTGAAATTGAAAGCAAGCAAAAGGAGCTTTTGTCATGAGCTTTTTTGAAAAATTAAAGCAGGGTCTACTAAAGACCAAAAACGCCTTTTTTGGCAAAATCGACGATATTTGTCGCCGCTTCGTCCGCATTGACGAGGACTTCTTCGAGGAGCTTGAGGAGCTTTTGATGACGGCAGACGTGGGCGTGGAAACCACCGAATACGTGCTTGATACCCTGCGGGAGCGTGTCCGTGACGAAAGAGCCACCGAGCCTGAGGCGGTTAAGTCGCTCTTGGTGGACATTTTGCTGGAAACGGTTGGCGAGGCACAGCCTCTGAAGCTGGAAACGACGCCCTCCGTCATTCTGGTTATCGGCGTCAACGGCGTGGGCAAGACCACCTCTATCGGTAAGATAGCCGCAGAGCTGAAAAGCCGCGGTAAAAGGGTGGTGGTTGCCGCCGCCGACACCTTCCGTGCCGCCGCCGTGGAGCAGCTGGCGGTTTGGTGCGACAGAGCCGGCGTTTCTCTCATCAAGCAGGGAACAGGCGCTGACCCTGCCTCCGTTGTGTACGATGCCATTCAGTCTGTCAAGAGCCGTGGCGACGTTTTGATTATCGATACGGCAGGGCGCTTGCACAACAAGAAAAATCTGATGGACGAGCTTGCAAAAATCAACCGTGTGGTGCATAGAGAATTGCCCGATGCCGACATCGAAACCCTCTTGGTACTTGACGCCGCAACGGGTCAGAACGGCATTATGCAGGCAAAGGAATTCAAGAATGCCGCCAATATCACGGGCTTGATTTTAACTAAGCTGGACGGCACCGCCAAGGGCGGCGTCGCCATTTCCGTTAAGCGCGAGCTGGATATTCCCGTAAAGTTTATCGGCGTGGGTGAGCAGATTGACGATATGAAGCCCTTCGTGCCGAAGGAGTATATCCAAGCGCTTTTCGGGGAAAATGAATAACCCTATACGGGAACGATATTAAGGAAAGAACAGTATGGACGTAATTTTAGCAAGCGCCAACCAAGGCAAGGTGCGCGAGGTCAGAAAAATTTTTGCCGATACCCCCGTTTTGTCGGGTTGCCGTGTGTTAACCCTTGCCGATATCGGCTTTACTGCCGACATTGAGGAAAACGGCACCACCTTTGAGGAAAACGCCTTGATTAAAGCCAGGGCGGTGGCAGACGGTAAGCATATCGCCATTGCCGACGATTCGGGCTTGGAGGTAGACGCCCTTGGCGGCGCCCCCGGTGTGTTTTCCGCGCGCTATGCGGGCGGTCACGGGGACGATGACGCCAATAACCGTCTGCTTTTGGAAAACCTGAAGGGTGTGCCCTTGGAAAAGAGAACCGCGCGGTACGTGGCGGCTATCGCTTGCGTGTTGCCAAACGGCGAATCCTTTACCGTCAGGGGAACCTGCGAGGGAAAAATCCTCTTTGCGGGGGAGGGCGAGGGCGGCTTTGGCTATGACCCCTTCTTCTATACCGAGGAATACGGCAAAACCATGGCATCCATCACCCCCGAGGAAAAGAACGCCATCAGCCATAGAGGCAAGGCGTTGCGCCTTTTGGCGGATAAGCTATCGCAAATGCTTTGAGAAGGAGAAGCACATTGTTAAACAGTAAGGAAAGAGCCTTTTTGCGCTCTATGGCAAACGGCATCGACGCCATTTTTCAAATTGGAAAGGGCGGTATCACCGAGGAGCTTTGCCACCAGATAGAAAACTGCTTGGAGGCGCGCGAGCTGATGAAGGTGCGCGTCTTGGAAAACAGCGGCTATACCGCCAAGGAGGCGGCACTTGAAATTGCCGAGAAAACGGGTGCCGAGGTTGTTTCCGTTGTGGGAACGAAGTTCGTTCTGTACCGTGAATCGGAAAAGAAAAAGAGGATTGAATTGCCATGAAAATGCGCCTTGGCATTTACGGCGGCACCTTTTCGCCGCCGCACGTTGGGCATATCCACGCCGCTAAATCCTTTTTGTCGGCAGTGGCGCTTGACACTCTCTTGATAATGCCCACCTGCGTGCCACCCCACAAGGAGAAAAAGGATACGGCAAGCGGACCCGACAGGGTAGAGATGTGCCGCCGTGCCTTTTCCTTCAGCGATAAAATACAGGTTTCCGATATGGAAATTCTGCGCGGGGGAAAAAGCTATACCTCGGATACCCTCACCGCCTTGAAAACAGAGGATAACGAGCTGTATTTTCTCTGCGGCTCGGATATGTTTCTGACTCTCCCTCATTGGCACGAGGCGGAAACCATCTTCCGTCTGGCGCATATCGTGGCGCTGACGAGAGAAACGGAAGGGGAAACGGTGCGCCTCTTAAAAGAGGCAGAGGCACGGTATCGGCTGGACTATGGCGCCAAAACGATGCTTTTGCCTGTGGAAGCGGTGGAAATGTCCTCCAGTCTGATTCGGGAAAAATGTAAAAACGGAGAGGATTATACCCCTTGGGTACCCGCCTCCGTAGCATCCTATATCGAGGAAAAGAGGCTGTATCGGTGATAAACGAGGAAATGCTGGCAGAGCTGCGCCGCAAGGTGGCAGGGCATATGTCGGGGAAGCGCTATGCGCATACCCTTGGCGTTGAAGCGGAAATGCGTAAAATGGCAGAAATCTATATGCCCGAGGAGGTTGCCGTGGCAGCCGCCGCAGGGCTCCTGCACGATATTACCAAGGGAATGGCACCCGAGGAGCAGCTTGCCTACTGCGCCCAAAACGGTATTGCCGTTTCGGATACGGAGCGCGCCGCTCCCCAGATTTTGCACGCCAAAACCGCCGTTCATTATATCGAAAAGCATTTTCCCGATTTTGCGGACCCTCTTATTCTTTCTGCCATCGGTAAGCATACCACGGGAAGCCCCCGTATGACCCTTCTTGATACGATGCTTTATATTGCGGATTTTATCGAGGAAGGGCGGCAATACGCCTCCTGCCAAAAATTAAGAGCTGAATTTTGGGGTGGGATGGAAACGGCAACGGATAAAAAACGCTTTTTGGATGAGGTGCTTCTTACCGCATATAACTACTCTTTAGAGGCGCTGACCCGTATGGACGCTGTTATTTCTCCCGAAACGATTCATGCCAAGGAAGCGCTTCTTGCCAGGCTGAACGGGTGAAATCTCCCTCTTTTTCTGGCTGAAATTAGAAAAACGAAAATCGCATAGTAAGCCGTCCTTTACCGAAAAATATCGGTAAAGGCGGTTTTTCTTTCATTTGACCGCCCCGTAGAAAGGACGGTATTATGGAAAAAAGAAATAAGCTATGGGTGGTTTTCGGAACGGCGCTGGCGTTGGCGCTGGTGTTGACTGCCTTTTTATACCTTGGTATAGCTAAGAATGACGCCGCCGCCAAGGAAATGCGAGGCGGTGCTAAAAGCATTCTTTTGATAGGAACAGACGAGGTGGCGCAAAACACCGACACTTTGCTTCTGCTTTGGCTTAATGCTGCTACCAAGGAGATAAACGCCCTGCAAATTCCCCGGGACACCTACGCCGCCTTGGGCGACTGGGAGGGGAAGATTAACGGTATTTTTGCCCGTGAGGCGGCCGTGGGGGAGAAACGTGCGGCGGCAGAGCGGTTAACGGGGGCGCTTTCCGATATATTGGGCTTGTCGATTGATAGCTACGCGGTCTTTGACGCCGAGGCGACGGCGGGGCTGGTGGACGCCCTTGGCGGTGTCGAGGTGGAGGTGCCCTTTCCTATGCATTATAGGGATGAGGCACAGGGGCTCTCTATTTCCATCGAGGAGGGAAGACAGCACCTGACGGGAAACGAGGCAGTGGGCTTCCTGCGCTTTCGCCAAGGCTATCTTGACGGGGACTTGGGAAGGCTGGATGCACAGATGATTTTTTTCTCTGCCTTGGCAGAAAGATTGCAAACTCCTCCAAATTTACGGGAATGTTTGACAATTTATCAAAAAATCGCCCCAAAGGTCTTGACTAATCTTTCCGAAAAAGATATAATATTCTTTGTGACAGAGTATCTTGGCGCTAAAAACGGAATGTCCCTTGCCTTTGCCCGATTGCCGGGAGAAGGGTATGTGGATAAAAGCGGACAGGCATATTTCGCTGTCAACCGACCTGCCTCCGAAAAGCTCTTGGAGGCGCGCTTCGCTCCCTTGCGGACAGGCGGCTTTGACAGAGGGCGTGCTCTTGTGCGTGAAAAGGATTCCGTTATGCTTCATATTTATGAGGACGCCAATGCGTCTTATCGGGTGTATACCCCCGATGATATCAAGAAAATTCATATCAAGCGCCGTTAGCGCAAGGAGGACTGTATGGTCACCGAGGAAAGAGCAGCTGCCAATCTGGCAGTCAAATCCTTAGCCAAGCATCTTGGCCAGGACATCAAGCTGGTGTATGTGGCGGATAAAACCGTTTTAACCGATTATTACGTTTTTTGCGTGGGTCGCTCCTCCGCGCATATGCAGGCGCTTGCCTCCACCCTGGAGGACGAGCTGGCAGAGAAGGGGGTCTATGCGCGCAAAATCGAAGGAAAAAACAGCGCAGAATGGATTCTTGCGGATTTCGGCTCGGTTATCGTGCATATCTTCAGCAAGCAGTCAAGCGAGTTTTACCATATGGAAAAGCTCTTTCCCGCAGAAAGCTTTTTGAATATCGACGAGCTGCTTGACCCCGAAAACGATTAAACAATTCAGTATAAAATAAAGTTGATATAAGGATGCATCGCTATGAAGTACGAGAGCAAATTGATTGAAACAAAATGGCAAAAGAAATGGGAGGAGGCGCATATCTTCGAGGCGCAGGATGATTTTTCCAAGCCCAAGTTCTATGCCCTTGTGGAATTCCCCTATCCCAGCGGCGCAGGTATGCACGTGGGACACATCAAGGCATATTCGGGTATGGAGGTTATCAGCCGCAAAAGAAGAATGCAGGGCTATAACGTTCTTTTCCCCATCGGCTTTGACGCCTACGGGCTTCCCACCGAGAACTACGCCATCAAAACGGGTATCCATCCCCGTGAGGTAACGGATAAGAACATCGAGAGATTTACCGAGCAGCTGAAGCGTGTCGGCTTCTCCTTTGACTGG